>NZ_JAAGOV010000053.1:0-46288 GCF_010500785.1 Salipiger sp. PrR003 | reverse complement strand
TCTGCAGGAAACCCGCGCCGCGCTGCGCGGCGTGGCGCCCGAGGGGCTGCGGGCGCTGGAGAATGCGCTCGCCGCCCTGCCCGCCCCGCGCGAGATCGTCGGCGCGCCCGATCCCGAGAGCGCCGCAGAGGCGCTGCGCCGGGCCGAAGACGCGCTCGCCGCCGCCGAGACCGCCTTCGAGAGCGCCCGGGGCCGCGACGAACAGGCCCGGCTCGCCGAGATCCGCGCCCTCACCACCCGCGAGGCCGCCGCCACGCGCCTCGCCGAACTGCGCGAGACGCTCCCCGAGGACCCCGATACCGCCGCCACCGCGCTCGCCGAAGCGCAGGCCGAGGTCGAGACCGCGCTCGCGACCGCCCGCGAAGCGCTCGCGGCTCTGCAGGGCGAGGCCCCAGACCTGACCAGTGCCGAGGCCACGCTGACCCGGGCGCAGGCAGTGCTGGATCAGGCCGCGAAGCGCCAGCGCGAGCTCTCTGAACGCAAGGCGGCGCTCGACACCGAGATCACCTTGCGCGCTGGCGAAGGTGTCGAGGAAGAGCTTGCCGCCACCGAGGAAGCCCTGACCAAGGCCACCGAGCGGGCAGCGCGCTACGGCTTTGAGCGCGACACGCTGGTGCTGCTGAAGGAGACGCTGGAAACCGCCCGCTCGGAGGCGCGCGAGCATTACTTCGAGCCGGTCACCCGCGAGCTTGCGCCGCTGCTGCGCCTACTCTGGCCCGAGGCCGAGCTGGTCTTCGATGAGGACAGCGCCCTGCCGCGTGCGCTGTTGCGCGGCGGTCAGGAGGAGCCGATGGAAGTGCTCTCGGGCGGCACCCGCGAGCAGATCGCGCTGCTGGTCCGGCTGGCCTTTGCGCGGCTGCTGGCGCGCGGCGGGCGGCATGCCCCGGTGATCCTCGACGACGCGCTGGTCTATACCGACGACACGCGTATCGAGCGGATGTTCGACGCGCTGCACCGGCAGGCGGGCGATCTTCAGATCCTCGTGCTCACCTGCCGCCAGCGCGCCTTCCGCGATCTTGGCGGGCAGATGCTGAGCTACGAAAGCGGGGAGCTTCCCGAAGAAGCGCGCTAGGCCGTCAGGGTCAGGCGGCCGCGCGCTGCAGCGCCTCGCGCAGAAAGTCGAACTGGTCCTGCCCGTAGTAGCGCTTGCCGTGCAGCAGGTAGGTGGGCGAGCCGAAAATCTGCTTGGAGATGGCGTCGTCGGTCACCGTCTCGGCTTCGTCCCGGACATCTTCGGTCTGCGCCAATGCGAGGATTCGCGCTGCCGGAAGGTCGATGGATTCGAAGGCCTCTTGCAGATCGCCCGGGTCTGCGATGTTGCGGTGCTCGGCCCAGACCCCGCGCAGACAGGCAAAGGTCACGGCATCCTGATCCAGCCCCAATCGCCCGGCGGCAAGGATGCAGCGGCAGGCCAGCCGGGGGTCGGTCGGCCAACTCGGCGGCATGGCGGCCATGCGCAACCCGCGGATCGCCGCCCAGCGGGCCTGATCTTCGATCCGGTAGCTGCGGCGCGGCTCGGAGTGGTCGTAGGGCGGCGTCACCCCGGCGGCCTCGTAGACACGCGCCACCTCCATCGGCAGGAACCGCACCTTCGCTCCGCACCGCCGCGCGATCCCCATCAACTCCTGATGGCCGAGGTAGGCATAGCCCGACATCGGTGCAAAGAAGTAGTCGATCACGGGAGGCAGGCTCATTCGGGACTCCGGGATGGCTTGGTGGGCAGCATCAATGCGATCACGCCCGGCGGGGATCTCGGCTGGCAGGGCCGCGCGGGGCCGGACACTCTGTATCAATGAGGCCAAATGCCGGCGAAACGGTCAACGCTGCTGCCTCATGACGAGCCGGCGACGCGGTGAAGAGACCGCGACTGCCCAAGGCGAGCGGCAAGATCCCGCCAAGACGGCCCCGCGAAAGCCCGCATTCTCCGCAGTTTTGAAACGCTTTGAGCGCGGCCCTGGCCGGCCCTAGCCGAGGTCCTCGGAGGGCAGCGCCGCAAGCGCCTCGCGCAATGCGGCAACACGCTCGGCGACCTCCGGGCTGTGCTGCCCGGCGCGGTCAGACCAGGCGCTGAAGCGATCGAGCAGCGGCAGGAAGAGCGCGATCTCCTCGGCGCCCCAGTCCCTCAGGAAGCTGCCGAGCACGAGGAACTTGTAGGCCCGCACCGCAGAGACGATCTCGGCACCCGGCGGGGTCAGTTCGAGCACCGAGCGGCGGGCATCTTGCTGGCTCACCGCGCGGCGGATCAGCCCCATGCGGATGAGCTCCGAGGCGATACGGCTGGCGCGAGAGGGATCGATCCGCAGCCGCGCGGCGACAGTCGACACCATGGTCTCGGCATCCTCCGCACAGGCAGAGGCATCATCGAACTCTCCCTCGGGAGCACGCACCGCGAGCAGGACGTCGAGCTGCGCAAGGTCGATGGACAGCCCGAGATCGACCAGCGCGCGCTCGCCAAGCTCGCGCTTCATCACCCGCCGCCGCCACTTCTGCAGCGCCACGTCGATCTCGATCGCCGCCTGCGCAGAGGTGTCGTCTATCCCCGCCTGCCGCAGGTGCTCCCGGATTCTCGCGTCCTTGTCCGGCATGGTGGCGCGCTCCAAATTACGTGCTGTTGACATGTATATGCCTTCGGCACATATATGCCCTCAGCAATCATTTTTCGCAAGGTGCCCTCGCGACTCGCCCGACGGTCGATCGTGCGCGCCCTGCTTGCCCTGCCATGCCGCCGGGCCATCCAGCCCTTAGGAGCCCCGCGCATGAGTGACCGCGCCGATCCCGTTGATCTGTCCGAGCCCGGCGCCGCCCCCGCCACGCACGATCCGGCCGTGGTGCGACTTGCGCTGATCGCGGTGGCGGCGACGCTGCTCTTCGCCTCGCTGGGCCAGACCATCGTGTCGACCGCCATGCCGATCATGGTCGCCGACCTTGGCGGCATGGAGCATATAACCTGGGTGATCACCGCCTACCTGATGGCCTCGACCATCGGCGCGCCCATCGCCGGCAAGCTTTCGGACCTCTACGGCCGCAAGGCGGTGCTGCAGAGCGCCATCGGCGTCTTCCTTGCAGGCGCCGTGCTCTGCGGCTTTGCCACGGGCATGGGGATGATCATCGCCGGGCGCCTGATCCAGGGCGCGGGCGCTGGCGCCCTGATCGTGACCTCGATGGCCGTGGTCGGTGATCTGCTGCCCGCCCGCCAGCGCGGCCAGGCGCAGGGGCTGATGGGCGCGGCCTTTGGCGTGTCGACCGTGATCGGCCCGCTGCTTGGCGGCTTCATCGTGCAGCATTGGTCATGGCACTGGATCTTCTTCGTCAACTTCCCCGTCGGCGCGCTCGCCTTCGTGGTGCTGGGCATGGCCCTGCCGTCGCGCACGGACCGCAGCCGGAAGTCGGTGGATTACGCAGGCGCTGTGCTGCTGGCGACGATCCTCGCCTCGGCAGTGCTGATCTCGAACATGGGCGGCAGCGTGCTGGCATGGAGTCACCCCGGCGTGCTGGCGCTGGCCGCGCTCGGCCTTGCCGCGCTTGCGGGCTTCGTGCTGGTCGAGCGGCGCGCGCCCGAGCCGATCCTGCCGCTGTCGCTGTTCCGGAACAACGCCTTCGTGACCGTGAACTCCATGGGCTTTCTCATCGGCATGGCGATGTTCGGGACGATCACCTTCCTGCCGCTCTTCCTCCAGGTGGCCAAGGGCATCTCGCCGACGCAGTCGGGCCTGTTCCTCGTGCCGATGATGGGCGGGCTGCTGGGCGGCTCGATCGGCGCCGGTCGGATCATGTCGAAGCGCGGCACCTACAAGGTGATGCCGATCCTGTCGACGGCGCTGCTCTGCCTGTCGATGCTGGCGCTCACACGGCTGTCGGGCGACACACCGCTGTGGCTGCTGGCGCTCAACATGGTGGGCGTGGGGCTCGGCCTCGGGCCGGTGTTCAGCGTTGGCGTCACGGCGATCCAGAACTCGGTGCCGCGCAGCATGATCGGCGTCGGCACCGCCAGCGCCAACATGTTCCGGCTGATCGGCGGTTCGATCGGCACCGCGGGCTTCGGGGCGATCTTTGGCCTCGGCCTCGCGCGCAACCTCGAGGGGCAGCTGCCCGAAGGCATGGGCGACGGCATCCGAAGCATGAGCGCCGAGATGGTCCACGCGCTGCCCGCGGCGCAGCAGCAGGCGATCATCGAGGGGTTCAGCACCGCCCTGCACCCGGTGTTCTTCATCGCGGCGGCCGGGGCGGCAGTGGCCTGCGCAGTGGGATTCCTGCTCAAGGAGCGCCCGCTCGAGGACTGACGCGCCGAAGCCAGCGCCGCCCCAAATCAGGAGGCGAGGCCCGCAGCCTGCCCACTGGCGTCATCTTCCGTGTCCGCAGACCACGGCTCGTCGGGCGCGGTGCTTTCCAGTCGAGAGCGCAGGTAGTCCACCGCCCGAACCGGCGGGTAGACCGGCGCCCCGGTGCCGGGAAGCGCCGCGATCAGGCTCTCGGGATTGGGATCGAGGAAGAAGGCCACCGAATGGCGCGGGCGGACCGGCGGCAGCACGCGGTGGGTTGTCGAGACATAGATGTCATTGGTCCAGCGCATCAGGCAGTCGCCGATATTGACGATGAGCGCACCCGGCAGCTGCGGCACATCCATCCAGTGCCCGCCTCGGGGGCGCACCTGCAGCCCCGGCTCGCCGTCGGTCGCGAGCAGGGTCAACGCGCCGTAATCGGTGTGGGCCGAGGCCCCGCGCTCGTCCGCGGCCCCGGTGCCGGGCAGATAGCGGAGCAGACGCAGCGTCGCCATCGGTTCGCTGAAATGCGGCGAGAAGAAATCCAGCGGCACCCCGAGGTCCATCGCCACCGCCTCGTGCAGCTTCGCCCCCAGCGCCCACATCTCGGCGTAATACTCCAGCATCGAGTCGCGGAAATCCGGCAACGCCGGCCAGAGGTTCGCCCCGCGGAAGGGCTCCTTTGCGAGCACCCGCGGGTCGTCGGGCGAAAGTTCGAGCCCGATGTTGAAGGCCTCCTTGCGGTCGGGATGATCCGCCCCGTCCTGCTGCTCGGAGCCGATGCGCGCCCAGCCCCGGTTGCGCGGATTGCCCTCGATCGACAGCGGCAGCTTGGCGGACTCGGGCAAAGCGAAGAAGGCGGCTGAGGCGGCAAAGACCCGCGCGAGCAGCTCCGGCGAGATCGGCGGGTTGGCCAGCAGGAAGAAGCCATCCTCGCGGCAGGCCTGCCCGAGTGCGAAGGCAAATCCCTCGGGATCGTCGCTGAGATCTTCGAAATCGAGGACGGGGATCATCGCCGCTCTCCCTCCGTGGACCGAGCCACCCGGTGGCCTCAGGTCGCGGTCCGGGCAGGTTCCGACAATTCTCCACCTTCCGAAGGGCTTCGCAAGCGGTTTGGCTCGCGCGGTTGCGCGGATTTGTGCCAACTCACCCGGACCGGGCCGAGCGATCGGGCCAAACGCGCGCGATGCGCCGCCTGGATGGGCTCAACCGCGTCCCCGGCGGAAAAGCTGCGCCAAGCGGCCGTTCGGTGCTGGCAGGAAGCAGCAGGTCAGCACGAAACGAAACGGATCGATGACCATCATGGCACGTGTCCCCGGGGTTGAAGCGCCAGGGCGTCCCCTTGCCCCGGCGATCTCAGGATGCCCCGGCGGCATCACGGATTCGTGACGCCCAAGTGACGGTACGGTGACGCTGCAACCCGTTGGAAAGAAAGCCCCGAAAGGGCTTTTGCGAGCTCCCTCGAACGACCTCGTCAGTGCCCCTTGATGAGCACCGCGCGGAAGTCGTTGACATTGGTGCCGGTCGGCCCCGGCGCAAAGAGATCACCGATCACGTCGAAAGCCCCCCAGGCGTCGTTGCGCGAGAGCGCCGCCATGGCATCTCCCCCCGCCGCGCGCAGCCGTGCCGCGCTGCTGCCATCGGCAAAGGCCCCGGCATTTTCCTCTGTGCCGTCGATCCCGTCGGTGTCCGCGGCAAGCGCATGGATGCCCTCCACCCCGTCGATGGCATGGGCAAAGGCGAGCAGGAACTCGGTGTTGCGCCCGCCGCGCCCGCCCTTGCCGCGCAGGGTCACCGTGGTCTCGCCGCCCGAGAGCATCACCACCGGCGCGGCAAAGGGCCGGTTTCGCGTCGCCACCTCTCGCGCCATCGCCGCATGCACCCGTCCCACATCGCGTGCCTCGCCCTCCATGGCGTCCGACAGGATCACCGCCGGCAGGCCCGCCGCCTCGGCCTTCGCCGCGGCGGCTTCCAGAGACAGCCGGGCCGAGGCGACGACCTTCACCTCGTTGCGGGCGAAGACGGGATCGTCCGGCTGCGGCGCGGCAGCGGCCGCGCTGCGCATATGCGCAAGGAGGTTGTCGGGCAGCGCGATGTTCCAGGCCTCGACCATCGCCAAAGCCGCCGCCCCGTCCACCGCGTCGGGCACCGTCGGACCCGAGGCCACCTGCGCGGGATCGTCCCCTGGCACGTCCGAGACGATGAGGCTCACCACCCTTGCCGGGGCGCAGGCGGCTGCCAGCCGCCCACCCTTGATCCGGCTCGCGTGCTTGCGGATGGCGTTCATCACCCCGATCGGAGCCCCCGAGGCCAAGAGCGCCTCGTTCAGCGCCTGCTCGTCGGCCAACGTCAGACCCTCGGGCGGCGCGGGCAGCAGCGCCGAGCCGCCGCCACAGACCAGCGCGACAACCAAATCCGCCTCGGTCAGCCCCTCGACCGCCTTGAAGAGCGCCGCGCTCGCCTCGAGCCCTGCCGCGTCGGGCACCGGGTGGGCGGCCTCCATGACCCGGAGCTGCGCGCAGGGCACGGCATATCCGTAGCGGGTCACAACAACCCCCTCGATCGGACCGTCCCAGAGCGTCTCGAAGGCGCGCGCGAGCTGCGCCGCGCCCTTGCCGAGGCCGATCACGACGGTGCGCCCCTCGGGCTTCTCGGGGAGCGCGGCGCGCAAGGCCTGCTCGGGATCCGCGGCCGCCACCGCGGCTTCGAAGAGCCCGGTCAGAAAGGTCTTTTCGTCAGTCACTCGGGGTCCTCCTCCGCGCGTGGTCCGTGTCGCTCCAGGCGCGCAATTCGATGTGCCGGGCCCGGGCCGGACCGTTGTGGCCCAGGTCGAGCGCAATCTCCAGCCCCGCCACCGCCCCGTCCGAGGCGGCGACATGCGCCTGCACCGCGCCCAACAGCCCTGCCAGCGCCTCCGCCTGCCCCGCACCGAGGCCAAGCCGCGCGGCCAGATCGCGGCAGGCGCGCGGGGAGAGCGGCAGGAGGCCCGCTGCGCGCGCACCCGCGGGGGCCGCCAGCTCGGCGAGATAGCCAAAGCCCGGATCGGCACTCAGCCCAAGATGCATCGGCGCGACGCCGGGCTCACCGAGCTGCAGGTCAAGACCGAAAAGCGCCCCCACCGCCGCGCCGCCCGTCACCACCGGGGGCTCCGCCCCCGGGCGCGGCAACAGCAAAGCCTCGCCTCCGGGCGCCAGGCGGCCCGCCTCGATCGCGGCGCGCAAGGCCTCGATCGACGGGCTCAGCCCGGCCAGCGGGATCACCCCCGCCTTCAGCAGCTCGAGCGCGCGCGCCTCGGTCATCTCGGCCCGGTTCGGCGCCAGCAGCGCCAGCGGCATCCCGACATGCTCGCGCGCCAGCGCCGCGGCCTGCGCCGCCCGGGTCCAGCCCCCCTCGCCGACATGGCGGATCACCGCCAGCGAGAGCACCGCGTCGCCCAGCATCATCTCGGTAAAGACCCGGGCCAGCGCCACGGCATCGCCATCGGTCAGCCCGGCGCAGTCGAGCGGATTGTCCACGGCGCGTCCCGGAGGCAGCGCGCGGGCCAGTCCCTCGCGCTGCCGCGGCCCCAGCGGCGCAAAGCACAACCCCTGCGCGGCGGCGAGCCGTTTCGCCCAGTCCACCAGCCCCGGACCGCAGGCCATGGCGGCGAGCGCATTGGCGGGCAGCGGGCCGACCAGATGCAGGATCCACAAGGCCTCGACCAGCGCCGCGGGCCCCTCGACATGCGCGATCCCGGCGCGCTTCAGCAGCGCCGCCGGCCCCGGCCCCAGCCTCCGGCTCCAGTAAATCACCGCCTTGCCGTGCTGGCGCGCAAGCCGGCCAAGCTCGAGGCAGTCCGGCGGCGCTGGCGGGCCGTCCGCCTGGATCGCCAGCACCGTCACCCGCTCGTCCGCCAGAAGCTGCGCGGCCAGCGGCAGCAGCCCCGGCCCCGCGGCCCCGCCCAAAGGAACCGCACAGGCCAGCGGAAGGCCGTGCCGCAGCGACAGAAACCGTGCGAGGCGCCCGGTCTCCGACAGGAGCAGCGCCGGGCCGCGCGCGCTCGGCCGAATGGCCTCCACGCCGGGCCAGAGCGGCAGGCGGCTCAAGGCCGAGAGCAGCCCCCCCGCGAAGACCGGCAGAGGCAATGGGGCGAGGTCGGCAAGGCTCGAGGCGTCGAGATGCGGGCAGACGGCGCCCCCCGCCCCGCGCTCCGCGAGGGCCTCCAGCGCCGCGCGCAGCGGCGCGCCCCGCAGCCCCACATAGGCAAGATCGGGGGCTCCCGGCAAAGCCGCGATTCCGGCCACCGAGGCAAGGCCCGCCACCGCCGTCCCTGTTTCAGTCACGGGCCAGAGGTCCCACGCGTATCCAAAGGCGCGCAGCGCTCCGATCACCGCCGACAGCTCGTCGGCGGGGCCAATCATCGCGATGGACCGTGGCGAAAGGCTGCGGGACAGATCTTCGGACATGATACAAACACCGGCTTCTACTCGGGAAGTGTCACCCGAAACCTTGGCAAATTGCGAGAAAAATCCGGGTTTTACCGCTGCAATCCCGGCGTGGCGCGCAGCGTTGCAGCGCCCCACGCTGGCCGAGGCCGCCTCAGCCCGCGCCCATCCGCGATAGATCGTAGCCGTACCAGTCGAGAATCTCGCGCGCCGCCGCTCTGCGCTCACCGGGAGCGCCGCGGCGATCCATGATCCAGACCCGGCCGCCGCCCGGCTCGCCCATAGCAGCCGTGCGGTTGTCGGCGTCGATCCAGTGGACCCAGAGGACTTCCTGCCCGACCCGAAGACGCCCCGGCATCTCCTCGGTCAGCGGCAGCGCGACCCCGTCGATGCGCAGCTCGGAGCCGCTGATCTCGATCAGCGCCCCCGCGGGCATGCCGGCGCCTTCGGTCACCGTCCAATCCCCCTGCAGCCGGGCCAGACCGGCATCGGCCTGCGAGCCCACGGGCGCCGTCGGATTGCGCAGCGGTATCGCCACCGCCGCGGGCGGCGCCTTGGCCGCGCAGGCGCCCAGCAGCGCCAACGCCAGCAGCGCCGCGAGGGACTTTGAAACACGATGGATGGGCATACCCGACACACTCCCGAAACCTCGGGCGCAGCCTGTCGCGGCCGCAGCCGCAGGGCAAGCGGGCACGCCGCCTGCGGCGGAAATCAGCCCCGGAACCCGGTGGCGACGACAAATTTCTCCGACGAATCCGAACGGCTCGCCGGCGGCTTCACGTTGGCGACCTTGTCGAAACGCTGCTTGAGGATCTGCTGCAACGAGCCCTCGGCCCCGCCCGCCAGCACCTTGGCGACGAAGGTGCCGCCCTCCTCGAGCACGTCGAAGGCAAGGTAGGCCGCCGCCTCGCAGAGCGCGATGATCCGCAGGTGGTCGGTCTGCTTGTGCCCCGAGGAGGACGCCGCCATGTCGGACATGACCACGTCGGCCTTGCCGCCGAGCCACTCCTTGACCTTGTCGTCGGCGCCATCCTCCATGAAGTCGAGCTGGTGGATCTCGGCCCCGGCAATCGGCGTGACCTCCTGCAGGTCAACCCCGAGCACGGTGCCCACCGCCTTGCCCGCCTTCTCGCCGAGCGCGTTGACCCGCGGCACCGCCACCTGGCACCAGCCGCCGGGGGCGCAGCCGAGATCCACGACCCGCGCGCCGGGCACGAGGAAACGGTACTTCTCGTCGAGCTCGAGGATCTTGAAGGCTGCGCGGCCCCTGTAGCCCTCGGTCTGCGCGCGCTTCACGTAGGGATCGTTGAGCTGGCGTTGCAGCCAGCGGGTCGAGCTGAGCTTGCGCCCGCGCGCCGACTTCACCTTGACCTTCAGATCGCGCTGGCCACGTCCCGAAGTGTTCTTTCCGTCCGGTTTCTTCGCCATCGTCCCGCTCTTCTTGCAGCCAAACTTATCGTCAGGGGTCGTTTCTACAGATATTTTCCCGGCCCGCGTATCCCGGGAGTGTCTGCCACGGGCAGACGGGGGCAGCGCCCCCTTTTCCGGGCATGGACCACGAAGTCAAGCCGCTCCTATAGCGGCCCGTCCTCCAGAACACCATCCACCGACATCTGCGCGTAGAGCAGCCCCTCGCGCAGCCCCCTGTCAGCCACCGACAGCCGGTCGGTCGGCCAGATCCGCAAGAGCGCCTGCAGGATCGCCGCGCCGGACATGATCAGCGCCTGCCTGTCATGGCCGATCCGCGGGTCGCGCCGCCGTCCCGCCGGACCCATCTCGAGGTACTTGCCGATCACCGCCTCGATCTGGTCCGAGGACATGCGCAGCCCGTCCACCTTGGTCCGGTCGTAGCGCCGCAGCCCAAGGTGCGAGGCCGCCACGGTGGTCACCGTGCCCGAGGTGCCGATGATCTGGAAGCCCTCGCGGCTCTGCGCATCCTTGTAGGGCGCGAATTCCGACAGGTTCTCTTCGAAGAACCAGCTCATCAGCGCGTAGCGCGCGGCGTCGTCCTTCACATCGTTGAACTGGTCGCGCAGCGTCGCCACCCCAAGCGGCACCGAGATCCAGTCGACCACCTTGGCGGCGGGAAACGGGCTTTCCGGCGGATGGAATCCTGAATGCAGCCGCATGATGGCGCGCGGCCGGTCGCGGTTGGGCACCGACGACAGGTCGATCCACACCAGCTCGGTCGAGCCGCCGCCGATGTCGACCACCAACAGTTGCTCGGTGCGGGTCGAGACCAGCGGTGCGCAGGAGATCACCGCGAGACGGGCTTCCTCCTCGGGCTGGATGATCTCCATCTCGAGGCCGGTCTCGCGCTTGATCTGGCGGATGAAGTCGCGGGAGTTCTTTGCCCTCCGGCAGGCCTCGGTCGCGACCAGCCGCATGCGCACCACCTCGTGGCGGCGGATTTTCTGCTGGCAGACCCGCAGCGCGGCGACGGTGCGCGCCATTGAGGCACGCGACAGCCGTCCGCTCCGCTCGAGGCCATGCCCGAGCTGGACGGATTTGGAAAACGAGTCAATCACATGGAACTGGCTGCCCTTTGGCTGGGCAATCAGCATGCGACAACTGTTGGTCCCCAGATCCAGCGCCGCATAGAGCGCATTCGGATCGGGTTTGTTCGGCGCGGGGCTCTCTACCGGTTTCGGGAAAGCGCCCGCACCTCTGGGACGCCTTGGCGCCATGTTCTGCGCCTTTCCGTATATATAGTTGTGCTCAGGATACGCGGCGCAAGGAGGCGGCGCAAGAGAACCTTCCGCCCGGTTTGAACGGGTTGTTGAAGCGGGCGTTCACATATTCGTTCGCGGGGACAAGAGGCGGGACGCGCGCGGCACCTGCGCCCCGCGCGGGATCGTCTTGCGTCGCTCCCGGCCCTCATGCCGTCGAAAACCGACCGCGTCGCCGGGCGCGCGCATCCTAGACTGATGGCAACAGGCCTTGCGGACCCCGGCGGTATGACCGAAATCACCCTCCTCTACTGGCGCGACATCCCTGCGCAGGTGATCGTCGGCTCCGGTCGCCGCGCGGCAAAATGCGTGCTGCCCGCCCGTTTCGAGGCCGCCATCGACCGCGCTGCCATGCGCAGCGGCGCAAAGGGAACCGACTCCTACCTGTCGGCCTGGCGCCGCGTCCCGGCACCGCCACAGCAGGGCGACGCACAGCAGATCGCCGCGGCGCTCGCTGCCCGGCTGGACAAGGACTTCGGCCCCGAGCGTCTTGCCACGCTGGTCGATCAGGACGGCTGGGCAGACCGCCCGACCGAGGGGAAAGGACCCAGATGACGCTGCTGAACTTCCGTCGCCGACGCCCCTCCGCCCCGCAGCTGCCACCCTCGGCGCTCGAGGGCTACTCGATCGAGGTCATGCCGCGCACCGCGGCGCAGATCGGCGACTTCCGCGCCCTGCTGCCCGAATCCACCCGCATCTACATCGCCCATATCGACGGCACCCCGATCGACGAGATGGTGGCCACCGCCGCCCGTCTCGTCGCCGAGGGCTTCAGCGTCATGCCGCATTTCCCGGCCCGCTCGATCCCCGATGCCGCCACGCTCCAGGACTGGATCGCCCGCTACCAGGGCGAGGCCGGGATCACCGAGGGTCTGATCCTCGCCGGCGGCATCCCCGCGCCGCGCGGCGACTTTCACGCCTCCATGCAACTGCTCGAGACCGGGCTCTTCGACCGCGCCGGCTTCACCCGGCTGCACGTCGCCGGCCACCCGGAGGGCAACCGCGACATCGACCCCGACGGCTCGGACCGCGCGGTGATGCAGGCACTGCGCTGGAAACAGGCCTTCTCGGAGCGCACGGATGCAACGATGGGGCTGGTCACGCAATTCGCCTTCGACCCTGCCCCGGTGCTGGACTGGGCGCGCCGTCTGCGCGCCGAGACCATCTCGCTTCCCGTCCATCTCGGCATCGCCGGGCCTGCCAAGCTCCAGACCCTGATCCGCTTCGCCGTCACCTGCGGCGTCGGACCCTCGATGAAAGTGCTGCAGAAGCGCGCCCGCGACGTCAGCAAGCTGCTGCTGCCCTACGAGCCCACCGACTTCGTCGCCGAGATCGCCCGCGCCTGTGCCGCCGAGCCCGACCTGCCTATCGCGCGGTTGCATCTCTTCCCGCTCGGGGGCATCCCTGCTGCGACGGACTGGGCCGCCCGCCACGGCGGCGCCGCCGCGCAGCCGGCCGCACGCGCCGTCTGAGGGGCCTGTCCGCCGAGCCACATAACGCGCAAGGGACAGGCATGATCAAGGCACTCCTCTTCGACCTCGACGGCACGCTGCTTCACTCGGACCCGCTGCATTTCGAGGTCTTCGCCGATCTCTACGCCGAACGCGGACGCGAGCTGACAGAGGCGGGGTACCTGTCGGACATCCACGGGCGGCACAATCTCGAGAGTTTCCCCGAGATTTTCCCCGGCGAGGATGCCCACGCCCTGTCGAACCTCAAGGAGGCCCGCTTCCGTGACCGGCTCGTGGCCGGCCATGCGCCGATGCCCGGGGCAGAGGCGCTGCTGGATCACGCGCAGGCACGGGGCTGGCGCATCGCCGTGGTCACCAACGCGCCGCGCGCCAACGCCGAGGTGATGCTGGACGCCATCGGGCTGCGGGACCGGATCGAGCTTCTGGTGATCGGCGACGAATGCCGCCGCGCCAAGCCCGACCCCGAGCCCTATATCGCCGCCATGCGCGCCTTCGACGTGGCTCCCCGCGCCTGCATCGCCTTCGAGGACAGCCCCTCGGGCATGCGCGCCGCTTCCGCCTCGGGCGCGCACACGGTCGGGATCCGCTCGTCGGGCCTGAGCGTCTCGCAGCTGCGGGACGCCGGGGCGCAGACCGTCATCACCGATTACACCGACCCGGCGCTCGCCGAGCTGCTGAGCAAGCTAGAATAGGACACACCCGAGGGAGGAGAGCCCATGACCCGCACCGTACTCGAGTCGAAGGCCCGCACCGTGATCATGGGCTTCGACGAGCCCTTCTGCGTGATCGGCGAGCGGATCAATCCCACCGGGCGCAAGAAGCTGGCGGCCGAGTTGGAGGCCGGCGATTTCTCCACCGTTGTCGCCGATGCGCTGGCGCAGGTGGCGGCGGGCGCGGCAGTGCTCGATGTGAACGCGGGCGTGGTCTACAACTCCAACCCCGACCCGAATGTCACCGAGCCACCGCTGATGCGGCAGGTGATCGAGCTGGTGCAGGGCGTGGTGGATGTGCCTCTCTGCATTGACAGCTCGGTGCCCGGTGCGCTCGAGGCCGGGCTCGAGGCCGCCGAGGGCCGCCCGCTGCTGAACTCGGTCACCGGCGAGGAGGAGCGGCTCGAGCGCGTGCTGCCGCTGGTGAAGAAATACGGCGTGCCGGTGGTGGCGATTTCGAACGACGACACCGGCATTTCTGAGGACCCCGACGTGCGCTTCGCCGTGGCGCGCAAGATCGTCGAACGGGCGGCGGATTTCGGCATTCCGGCGCAGGACATCGTGGTGGATCCGCTGGTGATGCCGGTGGGGGCCATGGCCAGCGCCGGGCAGCAGGTTTTTGCCCTTGTCCGGCGGCTGCGCGAGGAACTCGGGGTGAACACCACCTGCGGCGCCTCGAACATCTCTTTCGGTCTTCCCGACCGGCACGGGATCAACACCGCCTTTCTGCCCATGGCGATCGGCGCGGGGATGACCTCGGCGATCATGAACCCCGTCGCCATGCCGGTGACCCAGGCGAAGATCGCCGCGAAGAAAGCCGAACTGGAGGCCGCCGGGGTGATCCTGCCGCCGCTGGAGGATGCGGCGTTCGTGCGGCTTTTCGGGCTGGGGGCGATGAGCGCCGGTCCCGGCGCCGAGATGCGGGCGATACGTGCGGCGAACTTCCTGATGAACAAGGACCCGCACGGCACCGCCTGGATCGCGATGAACAAGGGCGAGGAAGGCGCCGGCGAGCCCCGTGGCGGTCGGCGCGGCGGGCGCCGGCGGCGGGCCTAGCCCAACGCGAGCCGGGCGGCTCGGCGCCGAGCGCCCTCCGTCACGGCCAGGCCGCGTAAGAGGTCGCCGGCGCGCTGCGCTTGGCCATGCGGCGCCGGAATCGGCTCGGAGGAACGCCCTCCATCCGTTTGAAAAACCTGTTGAAATAAGCAGGGTCGGTAAACCCGAGCCGAAACCCCACCTGCGCCACCTGCAGCCCCGAGTTCGTCAGCAACTCCGCCGCCTCGCGGTGCAGCGCCTCGTGCAGCCAGGTCTGCGGTGAGCGTCCCGTGGCGCGACGCACCGCCCCCGCCAGCCGGTCCCGAGACACGCAGAGGGCCCGCGCGTAATCGCCCACCTCCCAGTGCTCGCGCAGGTGCAGACCCGCGAGTTGCACGAAGCCCTGCACCAGCCCGCCCGTCGCCACATCGGGCCGCGCCCGGCCCTCCTTCACCCCGCGCCAGAGCTGAATCAACAGCATCGACAGCATGTGCCCGGCCATGATCTCGACCCCCGGCGCGCTCTCCGCCAGTTCCTCGCGCAGTTCGGCCATGCGCCGGGCAACGCGCTCGCGCTGCGCAGCCAGCGCCACCGAAAGGTCTGCCGCCAGGACTTGGCTCAACTCGTCACCGAAGGCAGACCCGGGCAGCACCCGCGCCAGCGCCCCCTTCGACAAGATCACCAGCTCGCCGCGGCTGCCCGGCGAGAGCTTCAACGCCCCGTCCCGCCCCGGGGCCAGCCAGACAAATCGTGGCGCCTCTATTCCCATGTCGCGCGCGCCGATCAGCACCCGGCCGCGCCCCGATTGCAGCGCCAGCAAACAGGCGTTTCCGGCCCGCAGCCCATAGGTCGTCTCGGCCAGAGGGCTGCGGATCTCATGCGCGGTGATGCCGTGATGCGCCGAGGGCCGAAGCGGGAAGGTTTTCATCGTGCTCATGATTTGTGCGCGTAAAGGGACTGATGCGTCCAATTCATCCCCGCATACGTGCATTTTATCAACAGATTTTTCGGATAGTTTCTTCATCACCGCCACAGGACGCCTCGGGGAGAGGGCTGCCCGTGGCGCAACAGGATGCTTCGAAGGCATCGGCCGGGAGGACCACATGACACAGAACACCCGGCGCGCCCTGCTGCGCGCTCTGCCGCTTGCAAGGGTGTCCGCGCTTGCCCCTCGCGGCCACCGCCAGAGAAGCGGAGCGCGTGGTGGGCGGCGGCAGTGCCGACGCGATGCGCAATGATCCGGCGGTGCAGCGCGCTTTGCTCGCCGGCACGACAGAGCCGCTTGAAACCGAATTGACCTGACCAAGGAGACGTGAAGTCATGGACAGCCTGAACCTCTTTATCGACGGCGAGCATGTGCCCGCCGAAGACAGCCGCGAGTTCGAACGCGCCAACCCGGTGTCGGGCGAAGTCGCCACGCGCGCCGCAGCGGCCAGCAAGGCCGACGCGATCCGCGCGGTGGATGCCGCTGCCGCGGCCTTCCCCGAGTGGGCCGCCGTCGCCCCCGGCCAGCGCCGCAAGCTGCTGATCAAGGCCTCGGAAGCACTGACCGCGCGTGGCGACGACATCGTTGCCGCGATGAAGGCCGAGATCGGCGCGACCGAGGCCTGGGCCCGGTTCAACGTCATGCTCGCCGCAGACATGCTGCTGGAAGCGGCCAGCCTGACCACCCAGATCAAGGGCGAGATCGTGCCCTCGAACCGCCCCGGATCGACCGCCTACGCGGTGCGCCAGCCGGCGGGCGTGGTACTCGCCATGGCGCCCTGGAACGCGCCGGTGATCCTTGGCGTGCGCTCGATCGCGACGCCGCTGGCCTGCGGCAACACCGTGGTGATGAAAACCTCGGAGCTCTGCCCGCGCACCCATGCGCTGATCCTCGAGGCCGTGTCCGAAGCGGGCCTGCCCAAAGGCGTGGTCAACGCCATCTCCAACGCGCCCGAGGATGCGCCCGAACTGGTCGAGACGCTGATCGCCCACCCCGCCGTGCGCCGGGTGAACTTCACCGGCTCCACCCGCGTCGGCCGGATCGTCGCCGAGCTCTCGGCACGGCACCTCAAGCCGTCGCTGCTCGAACTGGGCGGCAAGGCGCCTTTCATCGTGCTCGATGACGCCGACATCCCCGCCGCCGTCGCGGCTGCCGGTTTCGGCGCCTACATGAACCAGGGCCAGATCTGCATGTCGACCGAGCGCATCATCGTCATGAACGAGATCGCCGACGCCTTCGTCGCGGCCTTTGCCGAGAAGGTCGAGAGCCTCACCGCGGGCGACCCGACCGAGGGCAAGGCCCCCCTCGGCAGCCTCGTCAACATCGGCGCCGCCGACCGCATCCGCGACCTCATCGAGGACGCCGTGCAAAAGGGCGCGCGGCTGATCGGCGGCGGCGGCGAGGGCACCATTCTCAACGCAGCGGCACTCGACGGGGTGACCCCGCAGATGCGGCTCTATTCCGAAGAGAGCTTCGGCCCGGTGTCCTCGATCATCCGCGTGGGCTCGGTCGACGAAGCGGTGCGCGTCGCGAATGAGAGCGAGTTCGGCCTGTCCGCGGCGGTCTTCGGCCGCGATCAGGCCCGCGCCATGGCGGTCGCGCGGCGCATCGAAAGCGGGATCTGTCACGTCAACGGCCCGACCGTGCACGACGAGGCGCAAATGCCCTTCGGCGGGGTGAAGGATTCAGGCTACGGTCGCTTCGGCGGCACGTGGGGAGTCGCCGAGTTTACCGAATTGCGCTGGCTGACCACGCAGGACGGCGATCTGCACTACCCGATCTAAATGGACGCGATCGGATCGACTTAAACGGGAGGAACCGTCATGAAAACCAAACTGGCAAGAACCGCAGTCGCGGCCCTGGCCCTGAGCGTCGCCGCTGGCGGCGCATGGGCGCAGGACTACACCTTCAAGCTGCACCATTTCCTGGGGGCCAAGGCCCCGGCGCAGACCGACATGCTCGAGCCCTGGGCAAAGGCGGTCGAGGAGAACTCGGGCGGCAAGGTGAAGATCGAGATCTATCCCTCGATGACCCTCGGCGGGCGCCCGCCCGAGCTGATCAACCAGGTGCGCGACGGCGTGGTGGATCTCATCTGGACGGTGAACGGCTACACGCCGGGCCTGTTCCCGCGCACCGAGGTGATGGAGCTGCCCAACGTCTTCATCAACGACCCGGTGGCCACGAACCTCGCGATGCTCGACATGTACGACGCGTATCTCAAGGATGACTACGCAGGCGTCGAGCCGATGTTCCTGCACGTCCACGCGGGCCAGGCCATCCACACGGTCGACAAGGACATCCGCAAGCCGGAGGACCTCGCAGGGCTCAAGATGCGCATTCCCACCCGCACCGGTGCCTGGGTGATCGAAGCCCTCGGCGCAACACCGGTCTCGATGCCGGTTCCGGACCTGCCGCAGGCCCTGTCGAAGAAGGTCGTCGACGGCGCCTTCATCCCCTGGGAAATCATCCCGGCACTGAAGTTGCAGGACCAGACCGAGTACCAGATCGAGGGTGCGGACAAGACCCGCTTCGGCACGACGACCTTCCAGGTCTCGATGAACAAGGCGCGCTGGGACGGTCTTCCCGAGGACATCCAGAAAGCGTTCCGCGACGCGTCGGGCCGTGACTGGTTGATCGAGGTCGGCAACATCTGGCGCAGCATCGACGAGCGCGGCATCAAGGTCGCGACCGACGCTGGCAACACCCATGTGACGCTCACCGAGGAAGAGACCGCGGCCTTCCAGACCGCGCTCGAGCCGGTGGTCGACCGCTGGGTCGAGGATGTCTCTGCCAAGGGTATCGACGGCGCCGCCATGGTCGCCACGGCCCGCGATCGGATCAAGGCCAATGCCGAAGAGAGCATGAGCAACTGATGTTTGCCGCAGAAGTTCAGAACCGCAGCGGAGTTTCCGCTGCGGTCGCACGGCTTGTCACCTTCTGGGCGCTGCTGGGCGGCGCGCTTTTGCTGGTGATCGTGCTGATCAACGTCGCCTCGGTCGTCGGGGCCGTGGTGCTCAAACCCTTTCCGGGTGATTTCGAGCTCACCGAGATGGGCGTGGCGGTGGCGGTCTTCGCCTTCCTACCCTACTGCCAGCTCACCGACTCCAATGTCACCGCCGACATCTTCACGGCGAACGCCCCTCGCCCGGTGCTGGCGGTGCTGCGGGCACTCGCCTCGCTGATCGCCTTCGGCTTCGCCGGCATCCTCGTCTGGCGCATGTATCTCGGGATGCTCGACCAGAAGGCCTACAATTATACGACGACGATCCTTCAGGTGCCGATCTGGTGGGCCTTCATGCCGATCCTCGCCTCGCTGGCGCTGCTCATTGCCGCCGCCGCCGTCACCTTCCGCGAAAGCCTCTTGGAGGCCCGGACATGAGCGATCCCATCACTCTTGGCATCCTGTCGCTGGTCGTCCTTATTGTGCTGATCGCAATCCGAATTCCCATTGCCTACGGGATGATCCTCGTCGGCGGCGTCGGCATCGCGCTGGTCAATGGCCCCATGCTGCTGATGAGCCAGCTGAAAACCCTCGCCTACGGTCAGTTCTCGATCTACGACCTCTCGGTCGTGCCGATGTTCGTGCTGATGGGCGAGCTGGCCACGGTCGCGGGCCTGAGCCACGCGCTCTTCCGCGGCGCCAATGCCTGGCTCGGCTGGATGCGCGGCGGCACCGCCATGGCCGCCATCGCCGGTTGCGCGGGCTTCGGCGCGGTCTGCGGCTCGTCGCTGGCCACCGCCTCGACCATGGGCAAGGTCGCCCTGCCCGAACTCAAGCGCTACAACTATTCGGGCGCGCTGGCCACCGGCGCGCTTTCGGCCGGCGGCGTTCTGGGCATCCTGATCCCGCCCTCCGTGGTGCTCATCGTCTACGCGGTGATCGTCGAGGCCAATATCGTCACCATGTTCGCCGCGGCCATGCTGCCCGGCATCCTGGCGGTGCTCTTCTTCATCCTGACCATCGCGATCTACGTCCGCATCCGCCCCGCTTCGGGCCCCGCGGGCGGCGCGGCGAGCCGTTCCGAGTTCGTCACCGCCACGCTCGGCCTGCTGCCGGTCATGGTCATCTTCGGCCTTGTTCTGGGGGGCATCTACGGCGGCTTCTTCAACCCCACCCCGGCCGCCGCCGTCGGCGTCTTCCTCGTTTGGGTCTACGGTCTGGCCAAGCGCCGCGTCGGGCTGGCCGAAATGGTCGTCGCGCTGAAATCCACCGCCCGCACCTCGGGGATGATCTACGTGATCCTGCTGGGTGCGGAGCTGATGAAGATCTTCATGTCCCGCATCGGCCTGCCGCAGCAGGCGGCGCAATGGATCGCCGAGAGCGGCATGGCCCCGATGATGGTCATGGTGCTGATCCTCATCGCGCTGATCCTGCTCGGCTGCCTGATGGACAGCATGTCGATGATCCTGCTGGTGATCCCCTTCTTCTGGCCGATGCTGGTCGAGCTGAACGGCGGGCTCTACGCCACGGCTGACGGCGCGGGATTCGGGATGAGCACCGAGGACCTCAAGGTCTGGTTCGGCATCCTAGCCCTCATCGTCGCCGAGCTGGGGCTGATCACCCCGCCGGTGGGGATGAACGTCTTCATCATCTCGGCACTGGCCAAGGACACGCCGATGATCGAGACCTTCAAGGGCGTCGCCCCCTTCTTCTGCGCCGAGCTGGTGCGGGTCGCGTTGATCCTCGCCTTCCCCGCACTCACGCTCTGGCTGCCAACCCTGCTGGGAGGCTGAACAATGAAAGACCAATCGACCGTCACCGCCGGGGGCGCGATCTTCCCCCGGCTGAAGGCGCTTGGCGTGGACTACGTCTTCGCCAACTCCGGCACCGACTTCCCGCCGATCATCGAGGGGCTGGCCCAGGCGGCCGCCGAGGGCATCGAGCTGCCGCAGGCGCTGGTCATGCCGCACGAACACGCCGCCATGGGCATGGCGCATGGCTACACCCTGATGACCGGCAAGGCGCAGGCGGTGATGCTGCACACCAATGTCGGGCTGGCGAATGGCGCCATCGGCGCGATCAACGCCGCCTGCGAGCATATCCCGATGATCCTCATGTCGGGCCGCACCCCGGTCACCGAAGAGGGCCGCTTTGGTGCCCGCACCGTGCCGATCGGCTGGGGACAGGAGATGCGCGACCAGGCCGCGCTGGTGCGCGAGGCCTCCAAGTGGGAGTATGAGCTGAAGTTCCCCGAGCAGGTCACCGGCCTGCTGGACCGCGCCCATGCCATCGCGACCTCCACCCCGAAGGGACCGGTCTACCTGTCGATCCCGCGCGAGGTGCTCTGCGAGCCCGTGCCGACCGAGGGCCTCGACGCGGCCCCCTCCATTGCCGCCTCCGAGACCGCGCCGAACCCCGAGGCGATTGCCACCCTCGCCCGCTGGCTGTCCGAGGCGGAAGCCCCGCTGATCATCGCCCAGCGTGGCGCCGGCGATGCGGCAAGCTTCGAGGCCTTCTCGGCATGGGCCGAGGACTGGGGCATCGCGGTTTGCTCCTGGTGGGCGACGCATCTTGCCATCGCCACCGACCATCCCTGCCACGTCGGCGCCGATCCCGGCCCATGGCTGGCCGGTGCCGACGTGGTGCTGATCCTTGACTGCCTTGCCCCCTGGATGCCCGACGCCCATGCGCCGCGCCCAGGGGCAAAGGTGGTCAACATGGGTCCCGACCCGATCTTCTCGCGCTTCCCGGTGCGCAACTTCCGCTCGGACCTGTCGATCACCGGCGAGAACGCCCGGACGCTCCCCGCGCTGATCACCGCCATGGAGGGCCTGCCCAAGGGCGATCACGTCGCCCCCCGCCGCGCCCGGCTTGCCGAGACCACGGCAAAGGCCCGCGAGGCGCAGCGCAAGGCGGCCCAGCCGCAGGGAGACCTGCTCACCAAGCCCGCCGTCAGTCGCATCCTCGGCGAGGCCCTCGACGCGCAGGACGCCCCCAGCACGGTCTTTTCCGAGCTCGGGACGATGCTCGGCGCGCTGCCGCGCCGCGCGCATCGCGCCTGGTTCCAGGAGCCGCATTCCGGTGGTCTGGGCTGGTCCTTCCCAGCGGCGCTCGGTGCGCAACTCGCCGAGCCACAGCGCATTTGCGTCGCCACGCTCGGCGACGGCAGCTACATGTTCGCCAACCCCGTGGCCTGTCACCAGATTGCCGAGGCGCTGGCCCTGCCGATCCTGATCGTGATCCTCAACAACGCCGAATGGGGCGCCGTGCGGGCCTCGGTCACCGGACTCTATCCCGAGGGCGCCGCGGGCAAGGCCAACGTCATGCCGCTCACCGGTCTCGCGCCCAGCCCCGACTTCTGCAAGGTGGCCGAGGCGAGCAACGCCTTCGCCCGTGCCGTCGAGACCCCCGAGCAGCTCCGCCCTGCCCTCGACGAGGCGCTGAGGGTGATCCGCGAAGAGCGCCGCTGCGCGCTGCTCAACGTGCGCATCGCCGGCTGAGACCGCGCAATTCCTGCCCGGCGGCGCGCGCGGACCCGCCGCCGGGTCTGCGTATATGAAAAGAGAAGAAGGGCCCGGGTCGCACCTCGGGCCCTTCTTCTCTTGCAAAACACGCCGGGGGTGAGCCGCGTAGCAGAGAGGGGCAGCGCCCCCACTTCGGCCCTCCACGGGCCTTGCACGGCACCAGAAACGCAGAACGGCGCCCGAATGGGCGCCGTCCACAACTCCGGTCAGGAGTCGGAAAAGCTCAGGAGGCTTCCTTGATGAACTTCACCGCGTCGCCGAAGGTCTGGATGGTCTCGGCTGCGTCATCGGGGATCTCGATGCCGAACTCTTCTTCGAAGGCCATAACCAGTTCCACGGTGTCGAGGCTGTCCGCGCCCAGATCGTCGATGAACGAGGCGCTCTCGGTCACCTTGTCTTCTTCAACGCCCAGGTGCTCAACCACGATCTTGCGCACGCGATCAGGGATATCGCTCATTCTTCTGTCCTCACAATGTGTCTGGGTCTCTCGACCCGTCTTTGCCCTTGCCCTAGCGGGGTGGCTGCTCAATCCGCCCGGAACCGGGCAACGTAACCCCGGAAGACCCGGGAAAGACCAGAACGGCACGACTGCGCCGACCCGATCCAAGTTCCTGCGCGCCTATAGCATAAGCACGCAGGATGGCAAACGCTTTCCGCCGTGCCCGAAGGCGCGGGGTCAGAGCATTGCCATACCGCCGTTCACATGCAGCGTCGCGCCTGTGACATAAGCAGCTTCCTGGCTGGAAAGATAGAGCACCGCAGCGGCAATTTCATCGGCGGTACCCATGCGGCCCGCGGGGATCTGCCCCATGATGCCGGCTTTCTGGTCATCGTTGAGCTTGTCGGTCATCGCCGTCTCGATGAAACCGGGCGCCACGGCATTGGCGGTGATCCCGCGAGAGGCGACCTCATAGGCCAGCGACTTGGTCATCCCGACAAGGCCCGCCTTGGCCGCGGCATAGTTGCCCTGGCCCGGGTTGCCGGTGGCCCCAACGATCGACGAGATGTTCACGATGCGACCCCAGCGCGCCTTCATCATGCCGCGCAGCACGCCCTTGCAGAGCTTGAAGGTGGCGGTGAGGTTCACGTCGAGCACCTGCTGCCATTCGTCATCGGACATGCGCATGAAAAGGTTGTCACGGGTGATGCCGGCGTTGTTCACCAGGATGTCGACCGAGCCCATCGCATCCGCCGCCTGTTTCGGCAGCGCCGCCACGGCCTCGGGATCCGAAAGGTTGCAGGGCAGCACGAAAGCGCGATCGCCGAGCTCCGCGGCCAGTTCCTGCAGCGGCGCCTCGCGGGTGCCCGAGAGCCCAACCGTGGCCCCCGCCTCGTGCAGCGCCTTGGCGATGGCGCCGCCGATGCCGCCCGAAGCGCCGGTGATCAGCGCGTTTTTTCCCGTCAGATCGAACATAAGGCCCGTGCCCCTCTGCTTTTCCGTAACTCGTTCCGGGCGATATGGCATCCCAGCGTCTTTCGGGCAAGGGCCAGTGCCCAGGACCCGGCCCGGTCTTGTCTCCCTGACATGTCTCCCTGGCGCGGCGCTGTCCCGCGTGCCGGCGCCATGCTATGCCCGCCGCATGGAACCGCATCCGCCCGTTTTCACCTGCCGGCTGACCGGCGAGACCGCCGAAGTGTTCGGCGGTACCGGCGACGAGGTCTTCCCCTACTGGAGCTTCACGAAGACGGTCCTGGCGATCTGCGCGCTTAAGCTGGTCGAGGCCGGGGCGCTGCGCCTCGACACGCCCCGCCCCGTCGAGGGTTTCACCCTGCGCCAGCTTCTGGACCACACGGCAGGGCTGCCCGAGTATTGTGCCCTGCCCGCCTATCGCGCTGCAGTCGCCTCGGACGAGGAGCCCTGGCCCCGCGACCAGATCTATGACGCCACCATGGCGCAGGGTCCGCGCTTCGCCCCGGGCCAGGGTTGGGCCTATTCCAACCTCGGCTACATGCTGGTGCGCGAGCGCATCGAGGAGGCCGCGGGTCGGCCCTTTGCAGCCCTGCTCTCCGAAGTCATTACCCGGCCACTCGGCCTGCAGAGCATTGCGCTCGCCAGCCGCCGCGCCGATTTCGCCCGCGTACACTGGCGCGAGGCGCGGGGCTACCACCCGGGCTGGGTCTACCACGGCTGCCTCACCGGTACGGCGGCGGATGCCGCACGCCTGTTGCAGGCGCTCTTCTCCGGCGCCCTGCTTGCGCCTGCCACGCTGGCACAGATGCTGCGGCGCCACCGCCTCGGCGGCGCGCTCGACGGGCGTCCCTGGACCGATTGCGGCTATTCGCTCGGGCTGATGACCGGAAGGACCGGCGCTGTCGGGCGGGCGCTCGGCCATTCCGGCAGCGGTCCCTTCTGCGTCAACGCAGTCTACCACTTCCCGGACGCGAAGCCGCCAGTGACCGTCGCAAGCTTTGCCGGGGGCGCGGCAGAAGGCGTCGCGGAAAGCGCAGCCGTGCACCACGTCTGCGCGTGACGGCCTGTCGAGATCCAAGCGGCGCTGGACGCGCAAGTCCTTGGCAAGCCCCCAGATCCGGTCGCGCTTCGCGGAGGGCCAAGACCCGAGATTGCCGGGAGCGCCCCAACCGAACGAACCCGACGAAAACTATCAACTATATGATTTCCTGATATTTTTCCGCTTTGCCTCTTGCTCCGCGCTCGAGGGGAGGCTATTCATTCTCCAAGACAGCGAGCTAGCCCGAACGCCAGCCAGCTATCGGTATCCTCCCCCGCCAGATGACGTCGCCACCCGGTCTTTTTCCCGAGGCAGCAAGGCAAACGCCGCCAGCGTCGCGGAGGTCACACTCCAAGGAAAGCCTGTGCCTGACGCCTTCCAAGTCGATGGAGGCCAACCCATGAAGCAAATCCCCTTGGTCTGAAACTTTCGCCGGGTCGGGCGACCACTCTGGGCCTTTGCGGTGAACTCGCGGGAAGCGCGCAGCGTCACCAAGCGCGGAAGGATGGGCGGCCCGCCGAGCTGAAGCTCGTCTTGGAAGGGACCCAACCAATAGCCCCGGAAAATGGAAAGATTTTCCAAACCCGGGGCAACTGGTATTACAAAAGGACTTTTGTATATGTAACGCCCTCCCCTTCGGCACCGGGAAATTCCGGCTCTTTGCACCGCAGGATCATCAGGCATGTCAGCCCACTCACGGACCAAATGTGACGTTGGGTCATGCAGATGATTCCGTCCAGCGTTCTCACCTCTCGGTTGCCGAGATTTCTGCGAGAATCAATCGTGGGAAAGTCGAAGGACTAGATGATGTGGCGGCGCTTTGGCCTCTGCATAGGCCGCCGCCTGCTCTGCGCTCGCAAAGCAGGCAAAACCTGCGCTGACTCCGAACACACCGATTCTGCTCCGGAAGGGAGTCTCCCCGCTGGCCGGATCCAAGATCACAGATTCTCCGCGGCAAACCCGGCCCTCAACCCGCTGCGGCCAGCCGCCGCGACGCGCCTCCTTTCCACCGCAACGCCGGCGCTTCGATCAGGTGCCAAGACAACGCCGCAAGGACGAGCGTAATGGGCAGCGCACAGGCCATGTTCCAGAGCGGCCACGTTAGGCCTGCCCAGGCCAGGAACTGCTGCACCGGGAAGGCGTAGAGATAGGTTCCATAGGAATAGTCCCCAAGGCGGTTGTAGATCTGAAGGCGTGGCAGCCGCGCGTAGCCAAGGACGAAGATCGCATAGCTCACTGCCAAGATGAGAAGCGGGTGGAACAGCGGCGTCGACCAGGACGCCGCGGCGATCGCGCCGCCGAATGCGGCCTGCCACGGCGAGAGCGGAATTTTCTCGCGATAGACCCATAGCGACATTCCGGCGGCAAAGGGCAGCGCCAGTTTCGCCAGCGCCGCCAGACGTGGATGCAGGTCACTCGCCTCGGTCACTGCCCAGGCCACGCAGAGGCTGACGCATGCGAGGCCGAAGAGACGAGGGCGCACGAGCAGCCCCAGCAGGCCGCAAAAGACGACTGCGAGATAGCACAGGACTTCGTAGTTGAGCGTCCAGAGCGAGCCGTTGATCGCCGGCCCGTAGGGATTGGCCATGAAGACGCCAGGCAACTCATAATGAGGGAAAACCAGCGTCAAGTTGTACAGCATATAGCCCGGCGTTGCGGCCAGGTAGACGTCGACCGGAACCTGGCTCAGCCCGGCGCAAGCAAGAACCGTCAGGGCCAGCATGACGATCAGCGCCGGAAAGAGCCGCAGCGCCCGGGCCCGCAGGAAATCGCTGACCGACGCCTTCGTGGCAAAACTGCGCGCGATAAAGAACCCCGAGATCGCAAAGAAGATCATGACGCAGAGGCTGCCCAAGGACCACCCTCTCAGCGCGAGCGCCAGGGGCTCTTCGGCGCCGGGGCCGAGGCTGATCGGATAGGCATGCGAAATAAGGACCCCGATCGCGGCCAACATCCTCAGGAGATTGAAGTTGTTGTCGCGGCCCGCAGCGCGGTCGGCGATCGTTGGGATCCTCAGTCCTGACACATAAACCTCTTTCACCATTCTATCGCCGGGCGGTGGGCACCAAAGCGCGGCATGGACTGCCACAAGCCCCAGATCCCTGCGCCCGCCGGACGGCGCATATGGACCTGCCGCCGATATCGAACACCGCCGGATCCATCTTTGGCAGAAGGAAGGAAAATATTTTCTTAACGCGCCACCGCGAGTGCGCCACCCGACACCTGCGGAGATGATCCACAGAGCCGTCACGCTGGCCGCTCATGCCTGAAGGTCGAGAAAAATGGTGCGGGTGAAGGGACTTGAACCCCCACGCCTTGCGGCGCCAGAACCTAAATCTGGTGCGTCTACCAATTTCGCCACACCCGCACGCAGGTGCGCGCGGCACCCGGATCGGCTGGATATCTAACAAAGTGCCTCGGGCGACGCGAGAGGAAAAATCGCCCCAAGGCTTGCGGTGCCCCTACGGTCATTTTTACGCAGGGCCCGCTAGGGCGGGGCAGCGCCCCCAGCCCCCAGATCGCGCAGGACTGACGGGAGCGCCTCGGCAAGATCCTCGGCGATCAGCCCGGGACCGAAGTGGCGTGCCGCTTCGACATGCACGAAGGCGGCGGTCTGCGCGGCCTGCAGCGGCGCGGCGCCCCGCGCCAGGAGCCCGCAGGTCAGCCCGGCCAGCACATCGCCGGCCCCGGCGGTGGCGAGCCAGGGGGCGGCCCGCCCATAGGCCGCGGCATGGACCGAAGCCGGACCTCCCGGAGCGGCGATCACCGTGTCCGGGCCCTTCAAGAGCAGGGTGCAGCCTGCCCGCTCTGCCGCCGCCCGCGCCGCATCGACCCGCGAAAAGGCCGGCCCATGCTGCGCAGGCGCAGGCAGGCGCGCGGCAAGGTCCGGGAAGAGCCTGGCAAACTCGCCATCATGCGGGGTAAGAACGACGGCCGGATGCAATTGGGAAAAGAGCGTTTCGGGGGCGTCCGAATAGGCGCTCAGCGCGTCCGCATCCAGCACGGTCGCCCGGCCTGCGGCAAGCGCGACGGGCACCAGGTCGCGCGCGCGCTCGATCCCAAGGCCGGGCCCGAGGCAGAGCGCGTTGAGGCGCCCGTCCTCGAGGACTGCGCTGAGGTCTTCCCCCGCCTCCACCCGGCGCAGCATCAGCGCGGTGATCTGCGCCGCGACCTCCATCTGCGCCGCGCCCGGCACGGCGAGCGTCACCAGCCCCGCGCCGATCCGCAGCGCCGCGCGCGCGGCCAGACGCGCGGCGCCGGTCCGCCCGAAGCCGCCCCCCAGCACCAGCGCGTGACCATGGCCGTACTTGTGCCCGGCGCGCTTGGCGAGCGGGAAGGTCGGCGCCTCGATCAGCGCCGCGGGATCTGCGACCAGCCCGTCCGGTAGGCCGATCTCTGCCACCTCCAGCGCGCCGCAGAGCGCGGGCCCCTCCCCCAGGTAGTGCCCCAGCTTGGCGGCGTGGAAACTGACCGTGAGGTCCGCGCCGAAGACCGCGGCATCGTCACCGCCGATGCGCCGCCCGGAATCCGCGCAGAGCCCCGAGGGCAGATCCACTGCCACCCGCTGCCAGCCAGCGAATCCCGGCGCGTCCAAGCAGGAGAACACCTGCGCCACCTCCGGTCCGAGCCCGCGGGTGAGCCCCGTGCCGAAGAGCGCGTCGATCAGAACCCCCTTGGGTCCGGCGGCCACGGGCGGCGCATCGAAGGGCAGCCGGCCCACCGGACCGAGCGCCGACCAGCGGTCGTGGTTGAGCCGCGCATCCGGCGGCAGCCGATCGGCATCGCCCAGCAGAAAGACCTCCACCTGCCAGCCGAGCCCGGCCAGAAGCCGCGCGATGACGAAGCCGTCGCCGCCGTTGTTGCCCGGTCCGCAGAGCACCAGCGCATGCGCGGGAGCCATTGCAAGCTGGGGCCATCTTGCCAGCAGCGCCGTGACCACGCCCTGCCCCGCCCGCTCCATCAGATCGGCGCCACTGCCAGCCCCGCGGGCCATTCCTGTCCGCTCGGCGCTGCGCATTTGTGCAGCCGTCAAAAGGATGCTCATGCGGCGCACATGCGCGATTCAATTCTGCTCATTTCACAAGCGACTTGCGCAAAAAATAACCACATGCCAAAAATCGCCTCATATTTCCTTGCCCGGAAACCCTATCCGATTGTCGCGGTCGATGAGAAGTGGTCTGGCAGGGTCCGACACGGGAAAACGAGGAGACAGGGCCATGAAGAAGGTCGAGGCGATCATCAAGCCGTTCAAGCTCGACGAGGTTAAGGAAGCGTTGCAGGACGCAGGCATCCAAGGCCTCTCCGTGCTCGAAGTGAAAGGTTTCGGTCGTCAGAAAGGCCACACCGAGCTCTACCGGGGCGCGGAGTATGTGGTTGATTTTCTTCCGAAAGTGAAGATCGAAGTCGTCTTGGACGACGATCAGGTCGACGCCGCGATCGAGGCGATCATCTCTGCCGCGAAAACCGACAAGATCGGTGACGGCAAGATCTTCGTCAGCCCCATCGAGCAGGCCATCCGTATCCGCACCGGCGAATCCGGCTCCGACGCGCTCTGAGTCGAAACCGCCCTGCGTCATCTCCCGCGCGTCACCGGACGCGCGGCGAGCTGAAACCATCAGAACACACCGGACCCAAGTACAGAAAGGGAAGAAGGGAATGAGCAAGGACGCAGTTCTCAAGCTTATTAAGGATGAGGACGTAGCCTACGTCGACATCCGCTTTACCGACCCGCGCGGCAAGCTCCAGCACGTGACCGTCATCGCCGACCTCGTCGACGAAGACTTCCTCGACGAAGGCTTCATGTTCGACGGCTCGTCCATCGCCGGCTGGAAGTCGATTGAAGCTTCCGACATGAAGCTCATGCCCGACACCGAAAGCGCCTACATCGACCCGTTCTACGCCGAGAAGACGCTCTGCCTGCACTGCTCGGTCGTCGAACCCGACACCGGCGAAGCCTATGACCGCGACCCGCGCGGCACCGCGGCCAAGGCAGAAGCCTACCTGATCTCCTCGGGCATCGGCGATGCGGCCTACTTCGGCCCGGAAGCTGAATTCTTCCTGTTCGACGACGTGAAGTACTCGGTCGCCCCGAACAAGGTGTCCTACGAGGTCGACGCAGACCACGCTGCCTGGAACACCGACGCCGACTTCGAGATGGGCAACCTGGGCCACCGTCCGACCTACAAGGGCGGCTACTTCCCGGTGAACCCGATGGACGACGGCCAGGACATCCGTTCCGAGATGCTCTCGACCATGAAGCGTCTGGGCATGAAGGTCGACAAGCACCACCACGAAGTTGCGACCTCGCAGCACGAGCTGGGCCTGATCTTCGGCACGCTGACCAAGCAGGCTGACGAGCTCCAGAAGTACAAGTACATCATCCACAACGTGGCACAGGCCTACGGTCGTTCGGCAACCTTCATGCCGAAGCCGATCAAGGGCGACAACGGCTCGGGCATGCACGTGAACATGTCGATCTGGAAGGACGGCAAGCCGCTCTTCGCAGGCGACAAATACGCGGACCTGTCGCAGGAAGCGCTGTACTTCATCGGCGGCATCCTGAAGCACGCGAAGGCGCTGAACGCCTTCACCAACCCGGCGACCAACTCCTACAAGCGTCTGGTTCCGGGCTACGAAGCGCCGGTTCTGCGCGCCTACTCCGCACGCAACCGCTCGGGCTGCGTCCGTATTCCGTGGACCGAATCGCCGAAGGCAAAGCGTGTGGAAGCTCGCTTCCCCGACCCCTCGGCAAACCCCTATCTTTGCTTCGCGGCTCTGCTGATGGCTGGCCTCGACGGTATCAAGAACAAGATCGATCCGGGCGAAGCCATGGACAAGAACCTCTACGACCTTCCGCCGGAAGAGCTCGCAGAGATCCCGACCGTCTGCGGCTCGCTGCGCGAAGCGCTCACCGAGCTGGAAGCCGACATGGACTTCCTGCTGGCCGGCGACGTGTTCACCAAGAGCCAGGTCGAAGGCTACATCGCCCTGAAGATGGAAGAGCTCGAAGCCTACGAAATGACGCCGCACCCGGTGGAATTCGCACTGTACTACAGCTGCTGATCCGACTTTCACGGACAGCACGGAAAGGCGCCCCACGGGGCGCCTTTTTCATGCCGAAATTCTGCCCTGCATTCTCCAGATTGCCTTAGGAGTGTGGGCGACGAGGGAATTTCTACCTCGCGAGACACAGAGGACTTTTCAGTATGAACAAGGATTTCGCCGGGCGCTCCGAAACAGCCTCGCGGCCAAACGCGGTGCGGAACTTCGCCGCCGAGCCGGGAACGCCGTTCGCGGCCTACCCCGAAGACGACGCCCGCGCCCGAAGGCGGCGGATCCAGCGGCTGGTCCTGCTGAGCTTCAGCCTGGTCACGCTGCTGAGCCTCGCCGGTATGATCATCACCCGCGCGATGGAGATCGCATCGCTCTGACGCGCCCGACGCGCGGGGGCGGCTGGGCAAACTCCCGCCTTGTGACCTCACGTCTGGGCCGCATCCCTTTCCGCAGCCGGGGCCGCGCACTAGGTTGCTGCGGCACATGCGTTTGTTCGGAGTCCCAAGAATGCGCCGCACCTTTATGAATATCCTCGCAGCCGCCTCGCTGTCCCTCTCGGCCGGAGCCGCCATCGCGGCGAGCTGCGGCAACACCGCCTCGGGCTTCGATGCGTGGAAACGCGAATTCGCCGCCGAGGCGCAGCGCGCGGGCGTCGGCGAACGCGGCATTCAGGCGCTGATGGGCGCCCCCTACTCGAGCTACACGATCAAGGTCGACCGCAGCCAGAAGGGCGTCAAATACCCGCTCGACGAGTTCATCCGAATCCGCCTCGGCTCGGTCGATGGTTTCGCCGCACAGGTCCGCAAGCGCCGCGACCAGAACCGGCAGTTCTACAATGCCCTCGAGCAGCGCTACGGCGTGCCCGCCGGTATCCTGCTGGCGATCCACGGCATGGAAACCGGGTTCGGCCGGACCATGGGCAACGTGCCAGTCGTCTCCTCGATCACCACCGTGGCCTACGACTGCCGCCGCTCGGCCTTCTTCACACCGCACGCGATCGCGGCGCTGCAGATGGTCGACCGCGGGATGCTCTCGCCCAGCCAACAGGGCGCCGCCCATGGTGAGCTCGGCCATACCCAGTTCCTGCCGGGCAATGCGCTGCGCTACGGGGTCGACGGAAATGGCGACGGGCGGGTCGATTTCTACAACCAGTACGACGCTCTGGCCTCCACCGCCAATTTCTTGCGCCAGAAAGGCTGGCAGCCCGGTCAGCCCTTTGGCGAGGGCACAGCGAACTTCCGCGTGCTGAACGAATGGAACGCCGCGACCGTCTACCAGCAGGCCATTGCCTTGGTTGCGCAGAAAGTCGGCTAGTTTACATTTATGCAACCCGGGGTGGTCTGATTTTTTTCAAATCGTCCTCCCCGGGACCCGTTTGAGACAAAGTTCTTCCTCATTTGGCGCGCAAAACTGGCATCCAAGACCCTTGAGAAGGAACATGTGGATGACGGGCAAAGCCCCCTACGCGGCCCTCTACCTGCCCGACACGGCACGCCCGGATCTCGTCCAGTTGCTGAAAATGGCGGGCAAAACCCTGCTTGCGCATGACAATTCCTCGGGCCGCCCGCTTCTCGTCTCGCGCCGGCGTCTGGCGCTGATGGGTGACTGCATGGGGCTCTGCCTGACCCATTTCGACGGAACGCGCGGCACACCGCGCATCGTGCTGCGGGTGCTCTGCCGCGAAGGCGGTCTCGCCAGCGGCCCCAAGGCCATCGCGCTGCTGCTCGAGGCGGTGCGCCGACTCTCGCCGCTGTGTGCGGCAACCGAGATCGAGTGGCTCTCTCCCAGGACCCGGCTCTCGCCAGAGACCCTGCCCGACCAGCTCACCCGCCCGCCGCGCAAGCGGCTTGCGCCGATCGATCCCGCAGCCGAGAAGCTGCTGGCCGAGGGAATCCGAGACGCCATGGCCGAGACGCTGACCGATCCCGCCGAGCCGACCATTCCCAGGGCCTCGGGGCTGCCCATGGTCGTTGCGGTGTCCGATCCGGCGCAGACGCGGCTGTCGCTGGCGGCCTGGGCGATGACCGGGCTGCTGGCGATGATCAACCTGCCCGTCGCCTTGGTGCTGGCCGCCGTCGCTCTGTCACGCGGGATGGACATTCGCCTTGCGACGCAATTTCTCAGCTTCACCGTCCTCGGTGTCTTCCTCGACAATGCCGGACTGCTGAACCTGCCGCTCTAAGGCGTGCCTGGCCCGCGCTCGACAACGAAGGTGTGGATCGAGAAGACCACCGCCGCCGTTTCGGGCAGCCGCACGAGGCACTGACGCTCCGAGCGCAGATAGGGCGCGGTCGCGGGGTTGGCCCGGTCCGTGTTGCTGCGGCGCGGCCCCGGCTGGAACAGCGTGGGATCGTCGTGGAACAGCCGGTTGAATCGCACCAGCGGTTTGCCCGGGCGCACCCCGTCGAAGAGCCTCTGCACCCGGCGGCCGATGTTGTCATCATACTCGGGAATCGGAACGTGGATGACACTGAGCGGGCGCGAGATCTTGTCCGCCAGCCGCCAGCCCGCCGGGAAGCAGAGCACCGCCGCTGTCAGGACGTGCTCGTCGCCGCGTTTCTGCAGTAGGCACAGATCTTCCTGAACCAGCACGCCGAGCGTGCCCATGGGGTCGTTCCGGTCGAGCGTCACCTCGACGCCGTCGGGCCGGGTCACCACCTCGCCTTTGCGCGTGAAGGACTCGGGCAGATGCGCCAGAACCACCTCGAGCAGTTCCTGCGCCGCGGGCATCGCCTCGGGCTCGATCGCCAGCACCGCCGCGCGCTGCGTCGCCAGCAGGCGCTCGCGTTCTGCCATCTGCGCGGCATAGGCATCGTCGACCTGCAGCCAGGCCGCCGGATCGAGCGGAGCGATCCCCGGCAGGGGCTTCATCTGCGTCAGGTCATGGGGAATCCGTGCCTGCAGGATCATCACGTCATTCTCCGCTCTCGGCCCTCCAGAGGGGCAGCTTCTCGCGCAGCACGCAGACAGGGCGCTGCGGCGCGTAGCGCGGCAGATCGTCCAGGGCCACCCAGCGAAGGTCGTGTGATTCCGCGTTCCCAAGCAAGGGGTTCGCAGGGTCAGCCTCGAAGAGAAACCGCAAATCGTAGTGAAAATGTGCGGGCTCATCAGCGCGGGCGGGGATCTCGTGGATGTCGATGTCGAAAAGTCGCGGCGATAGCAGGCGGGCGGACAAACCGGTCTCTTCGACAATCTCGCGCGCGGCCACCCCCGCCACGTCCGGATCGCCGTCGCAATGTCCGCCGGGCTGCAGCCAGCGGCCCAGCTTGGCGTGATGCAACAGAAGCGTGAAGCCCCGGCAGGGAGAGACCACGAAGCCCGAACCGGTGACGTGATCCTTCATCGGGTCTCGGCCATAAGGATCGGCCTCGCGCGTCATCAGCGCCCCAAGAGCCGCCCAGTTCTGCCGATCGCGCGCGTCGCGCAGCTCCATGGTCCACGGCAAATCGGACATTTTCGCTCCTTGCGCGCCAAGGCCGGGAGCGATGCCCCCGGCCCTGTCATCGTCTCCATGGTCCACGCGCTCAAGGCTCGAGATCACGCCCCAGCGCCTCTTCCAGCGCAGGCAGGAAGTCCTCGGTGTAGAGCGTGCCGGCCAGAGGGCCGACGTGCTTGTGCAGCACCGTGCCGTCGCCGCCGAGGATGAAGGTCTCGGGCGGGCCGGTCACCCCCCATTCGATCGCCGCGCGGCCCTGCGGATCAAAAGGCACACCGATAAAGGGCGAGCCGTCTTCGGTCAGGTAGCCCGAGGCGGCCCCGGTCTTGTCCTTGTAGTTCACGCCCACGATGCGCACGCCCTGCTCCTGCAGGTGCAGCAGCACCGGATGCTCGGCGCGGCACGGGGGGCACCAGCTCGCCCAGAAGTTCACCACGGTCACCTCGCCAGTGCGCAGATCGGCATCCGCCACCGGGGGAAAACCGTCGAGCGTCGCCGCGGGCAAGGCCGGAGCCGGCTTGCCGATGAAGGTGGACGGCAGTGAGTTGGGATCGCCGCGCTGCATGCCGAAATAGGCCATCACCGCGAATCCGGCGAAGATCAGCGGCGGAATCACCATCAGCGGCGAGACCTTAGCCATGGCGTTTCACCCTCTGTTCGATCTTTTCGAGTTCGGCCCGGACGCGGCGGGCACGGCGCAGGCTCACGGCGACCAGCGCGCTGATCAGCGCCAGGCTCACCCCGTAGGAGGCGAGCACGGCAAAGGCGTATTTCCCCAGATCGGGCATCATGTCCGGCCCTCCCGTGCCAGCAGCGCGCGCGACCGGCGGGCGCGGATTTCGGTCTGCGTGCGCAGGAAGACCAGCGCCACGAAAAGCAGCACGAAACCGGCGATGCAGACCAGCAGCGGATACCAGAAGACGTCGGCGACGTTCTCTTCCTTGTCCAGCGACAGCGAGGCGCCCTGGTGCAGCCCCTGGTTCCAGAACAGCACCGCGTAGCGCGACAAGAGCGCGAAGACCGAGCCGACGAGGCAGAGGATCGAGGTCAAATCCGCCGCGGTGTCATCGTTTTCGATCGCCGACCACAGCGCCATGTAGCCAAGGTAGAACAGGAAGAGGATCAGGAAGGAAGTGAGCCGCGGATCCCAGGCCCACCAGGTCCCCCACATCGGCTGTCCCCAGAGCGCGCCGGTGGCCAGCGCGATGACGGTGAAGGTTGCCCCGACCGGCGCGGCGGCGCGCGCCGCCAGCGCCGAGACGTGGTGGCGGCGGACGATCCAGATCAGCGAGGCGACCAGCATCATGATCCAGGCATTGATCGCCATCAGCGCGGCGGGCACGTGCAGGTAGATGATCTTGACCGTGGCGCCCTGCCGGTAGTCGTCGGGGGTGAAGAAATAGCCCCAGACCAGCCCCACCCCGAGGCACACCACTGCCGCGACCGACACCCAGGGCAGGATGCGGTCGGTGGTGCGGATGAACTTCACCGGATTGGCGTATTCCCAGATCGACATGCGGCTCCCCTAGCCCAGCTCGCGCCTCTTTACACTTCAAATATTCGGCAGCGGCAATGCTTGCCGCCGCCCTGTGACCTCTCAGCGCAGGTTGATCCTCAGAACCGCGGCGCTGGCGAAAGGCAACAGCGCCAATGTGCCGAAGCTGATCCCGGCCAGCATCAGCAGCGGCGTCTGCACCGCCAGCCCCTCGGCCCCGCGCCGCGCGACCTCTGCGCCGAAGATCAGCGTCGGCACATAGAGCGGCAGCACGAGGATCGACAGCAGCAGCCCGCCCCGTTTCAGCCCCACCATCAGCGCCGCGCCGAAGGTGCCGATGACCGAAAGCGCCGGTGTGCCGAGTGCCAGCGAGACCAGCACCCAGAGGTATCCCGAGGGCGGCAGGCTCAGCAACACGCCGAGCGCGGGCGCTGCAAGCACCAGGGGCAGGCCGGTGGTGATCCAATGGGCCAGCGCCTTGATCGTGACGATCCCCTCCATCGGCAGCGGCGCCGTGGCCAGAAGGTCGAGCGAGCCGTCCTCCCAGTCGAGCGCGAAGATGCGGTCGAGCGACAGCAGGCAGGCCAGCAGCGCGCCGATCCACAAGACGCCCGGCGCAATGCGGCTCAGCAGGCCGGTTTCGGGGCCGACGCCGAAGGGGATGAGGACGGTGACGACGAGGAAGAAGGCAAGCCCGAGGCCAAAGCCCCCACCCGCGCGAACCGTGAGCCGCAAGTCCCTGAGAAGAAGCGCAATCACAAGAAGGCCTCATCTTCCAGAGACACCCGGGGCGCGGCCTTGAAGGGGGTGACGTCAAGCACCTCTGCCTCGTCCAGCCCCAGATCGATATGGGTTGCCAACAGCGCCGAGCCGCCCGCCGCCAGATGGCCGCGCACCGCCTCGGCAAAGCGCGCCACCGAGGCCGTGTCAAGCGAGACCGTCGGCTCGTCCAGCACCCAGACCGGGCGCCCGGTGACCATCAGCCGGGCCAGGCCCAAGCGGCGCTTCTGCCCGGCAGAAAGAGTTCCGGCCATGCGCTCCTCGAGCCCGCGCAGGTCGAAGGCCTCGAGAGCGGCCTCGATGTCGGTCTGCGCGAAGACCTGCGCCCAGAAGCGCAGGTTCTCGGTGACCGAGAGCATGGATTTCAGACCATCGGAATGAGCGGCATAGGCGATGCGCTCGCCCGCCCCCTCGATCTTGCCCTCGAAGGCCGGTTGCAGCCCGGCGATGGTGCGCAGCAAGGTGGTCTTGCCCGAGCCGTTCGGCCCGCGCAGCACGAGTGCGCGCCCGGAGGACAGCGTGAAGCTGAGCCGCTCCAGCACGGGCACGCCGCCCCGGGCGACGGCCAGATCGCGAACTGTCAAGGTCGTGGGCAGGGTCATGCCACGGGCTTACCCCAGCCGAATGGCCCGGGAAAGCGCGAAAGCCGCGCCGCGACAAGCTGTTGCAGGGTCATGGCTGGTCCGGCACAGGCGCCGCGGGCGCGGCCGGATTGGCTAAGGCTCCGAAGATGCCAGGTCAGACGGGCATGGCCGCCAGAGCCACCCGGCGTCCCTCGCCCAGCAGCACGTTGTAGGTGCGGCAGGCCGACGGCGAGTTCATCACCTCGACCCCGACGCCCGCTTCTTCGAGCCGGCTCGACAGCGTCTTGGGCAGCAACGCGATGTCGCCCCCCGTGCCGACGAAGAGCACGTCGATCTTGCCCGCGAGCGAGACCAGCGTGTCCTCGTCCGACAGTCCCGCCCAAGGCTTCATGCCATCGGGAGAGAGGCAGACGCCGCCATCGACAGGACGCCCGCCAATGCGGAAAAATCCCGGGCCGTAGCCTTCGACCGGCATCGCGTCGCTGAAGTTGATTTCATTCATCCGCATGGTTCTTCCCCTGGTCCCATACAGGCGGCCCGAAGCGGACCGCGGTCCCTGTGATCGCGCCGATCCCGCTGTGCACCCCCTCCCGAAACGATGCACGAAGCATGATCATGCCGCGCTGCGGCAGCATAAGGCCGAAACATGAAAAATCAAAGCTAATTACCCCGCGCGACCATTGCCCCGCTGCTTGGGGCGGGCAGCGGGGGGCGCAGGTGGAGGGCCAGCATAGCGGGGATATACGAAAGCGACAAAGCCCTAGACCAAAGTCTAGGGCCTTGCTCGCGCACCGGCGCAAAAACCGGCAGTCCGGCCCGAGGTTGCACGTCTCGGGGCGCGCCGGGGCTGGTTTCCCGGCCCCGGAAGCCGGCTCAGACGCTGCTGCCGGTCTTCTTGGCCTCGGCCTCTGCCTCGGTCTTGCTCCAGTCGCGTTTGACGCCGAGCCAGAGCAGCACGGTCGAGGCGACGAAGACCGAGGAGTAAGTCCCCACGAAGACGCCCCAGATCATCGCGAAGACGAATCCGCGGATCACGTCCCCCCCCAGCGCGAAGAGCGCGAAGAGCGCCAGCAGCGTGGTGAAGGAGGTCATGAAGGTCCGGCTGAGGGTCTCGTTGATCGAGAGGTTCAGCACCTCCTTGAGCTCGGTTTTCTTGTACTTGATGAGGTTCTCGCGGACTCGGTCGAAGACCACGACGGTGTCGTTGAGCGAATAGCCGACGATGGTCAGCAGCGCCGCGATGGTGGTCAGGTCGAACTTCATCTGGAGCTCGGAGAAGACGCCGATCGTCAGCACCACGTCGTGCACCAGCGCCAGCACCGCGCCGAGCGCGAACTGCCATTCGAAGCGCAGCCAGATGTAGATCAGCACCGCGCCGATGGCCAGAACCACCGCCTCGACCGCGGTCCAGATCAACTCGCCCGACACCTTGGGGCCGACGGATTCCACCGAGACGAACTCGATGTCCGGCGCGACGCCCTGCAGCGCCGCCTCGACCTGAGCGATGGTCTCGGGGGTGACGGCCTCTTCCTCGTCCTGCGCCTGGATGCGGACCATGGCGACGTTCTGATCCGGCCCGAAGGACGGGTCGAATACTTCGGAGATCACCACGTCGCCCAGCCCCAGCGTGCCGAGCGCGTCGCGGTAGGCGCCGACGTCCACCACCTCGGCGCTCTGCGTGCGGATGGTGGTGCCGCCGCGGAAGTCGATGCCGTAGTTCAGGCCGCGCACGCCGAAGCTGACCAGCGCCAGCACGATCATCAGGCCGGAGATGCCGAACCACAGCTTCCAGCGCTTGAAGAAGTCGAAGCTCGTATTGTCGGGAATGACACGAAGACGCATGGCTCAGACCTCGATGGTTTTGGGACGGCGGCGTTCGAACCACATCGCGATCAGCAGCCGGGTGACATAGATCGCGGTGAAGACCGAGGTGACGATGCCGAGGCCGAGGGTGATGGCGAAACCGCGCACCGGACCCGAGCCCATGACATAGAGGATGATCGCCGTGATGATGGTGGTGATGTTGGCGTCGACGATGGCCGACAGCGCCTTTTCATAGCCAAGCTCGATGGCCCGTGCCGGCCCGCGCGCGGTCTTCAGTTCCTCGCGGATACGCTCGAAGATCAGCACGTTGGCGTCCACCGCCATACCGACGGTCAGCACGATGCCGGCGATGCCGGGCAGCGTCAGCGTCGCGCCGATCATCGACAGCAGGCCGAAGATCAGCCCGACGTTCACGATGAGCGCGATATTTGCGAAGATGCCGAAGAGCCCGTAGCTCGCCCACATGAAGCCGAGCACCGCGACGAAGGCCACGCCTGTCGCCAGCTTGCCCGCTTCGATGCTGTCCTGTCCCAGTTCCGGACCGATGGTCCGTTCCTCGAGGAAGTCGAGCCCGGCGGGCAGCGCCCCGGCGCGCAGCAGCACGGCGAGGTTTGTGGATTCCTCGACCGAGAACTGGCCGGTGATGATGCCCGAGCCGCCGGGGATGTGGCTCTGGATCACCGGGGCCGAGATCACCTCGTCGTCGAGAACGATGGCGAAGGGCGAGCCGATGTTGGCGGCGGTGTAGTCGCCGAACTTGCGCGCGCCGCTCGGGTTGAAGCGGAAGGTTACCGCCGGACGGCCGTTCTGGTCGAAGCTCGGCTGGCTGTCGGTCAGCTCCTCGCCGGTGACGACGGGCGCCTGCTCGAGCACGTAGTAGACCCCCTCCTCGTTCATCGCGGGCAAGAGCTCGTTGCCCACGCCGGGGGTGGTGTCGGCGTTGGTGGTGCGGCTGACGACCGGCTGGAAGGTCAGCTGGGCGGTGGTGCCGATGATGTCCTTGAGCTCGGCGGCCGAGCCGATTCCCGGCACCTGGATCAGGATGCGGTCGCTGCCCTGCCGCTGGATCGTCGGCTCGCGGGTGCCGACCTCATCGATCCGGCGCCGGATGATTTCCAGCGACTGCTGCATGGTGCGCTCGTCGGTGGCCTGTTTCTCGGCCTCCGACAGGGTCACGACGATCTCGTCGCCCTGCCCGCTGACCTCGAGGTCGTTGGAGCCGGCGCCGGTGAGCGAGGTCACCGGACGCGCGAGACCGCGCACCAGCTCCAGCGCGCGGGCCATGCCGTCGGGGTTGGAGATGCGCACGCGCAGCTCGCCGGCCGGTGAGGGCTGCAGGCGGATGGTGCCGACCGTATCGCGCTCGGGGCGCAGGATGTCGCGCACGTCGGGCCAGAGCGCCTCGAGCCGCGAGGCGTAGACGTCGGCGACCTTTACCTCGGCGAGCAGATGCGCCCCGCCGCGCAGGTCGAGGCCGAGGTTGACCAACCCGGAGGGCAGCCAGCTCGGCCAGCTCGCGGCGGCCGCCTCTCGCTCGGGCGTGGCACCCGACTTTTCGATGGCGGCAACCGCGTCATTGTGGGATTCTACCCTGTTGTAGAACAGGTTAGGGCTGGCCAAGGCCAGCCCTACGATCACGAGCGCCCAGATGGTCAGGCGTTTCCAAAGATCGATCTGAAGCATTGTCTGGGGCGCTTTCGCGTTGGGATCAGGACTCGGCGGGCTCGGTCTTCGACAGGACCTGAGCAACTGTGCTCTGGATCACGCGGACCTTGACGCCCTCGGCGATCTCGACCTCGACCTCGCCGCCTTCCTTGACCTTCACCACCTTGCCGATGAGGCCGCCTTGGGTGACAATCTGATCGCCGCGACGCAGGGCGCTGACCATCTTCTGGTGCTCTTTCACTTTCTTCTGCTGCGGACGGATCAGCAGGAAGTACATGATGCCGAAGATCAGGATCAGGGGGACGAACTGGGCGACTGCGCTGCCATCCATGGGCGGGCTCCTCTTGGTGTTATATGGGGGACACCCCCCGCAAAATTTGGCCGGAACCTATGTGCGATCCTCCGCCGATGCAAGGCGCGATGGGACGGGGCACACCGCATGCGCGGGCGATGCGCGCGCCATGCACACACGTGTGCGTGATGGACGTGCGCCCGGCGGACCTCTACCTTCCGCTGCGCCCCCAGCGGAAGACGCCCATACTCCGATGACACGATCCCGCAAAGCGCGGCTCCCGCGCCTCCTTGCTGCCCTCCTCTTTCTCGCCCTTCTCTTCCTCGCCCTGCCTGCCGCCGCGCAGGCCCCCCTGCCGCTGCCGGCCGAAGACCACGCCGGGTGGCAGGCGATCGGCCGGGTCAACACCCGCGGCTACAACCGGCGCGGCATGTGTTCGGGCACGCTTGTCGCGCCTGCCCTCGTGCTTACCGCCGCGCATTGCGTGGCCGGCCCCGAGGGCGACCCGGTGGACCCCGCACGGCTGCATTTTGTCGCCGGGTGGCTCGGCGGCGCCTACGCCGATCACGCGCAGGTGGCCTCCTACGAGGCGCACCCCGAGGCCTACAGGGGCCACCGGCTCGACATCGAGCACGACCTTGCCGTGCTCACCCTCGCCCGCCCGCTGACGGTGGCCCCGTTGACGCTCGGCAGCACATCCGCCCCACCCTTCGCGCTTCTCGGCTACCATGACACGCAGCCCAACCGGCTCTCGGCGCGCTTTGATTGCGACGGGGCGCGCGAGCATGCCCTGCTGCGCCTGGGCTGCCCGGTGCGGCCCGGCAATTCCGGCGGGCCGGTGCTGGCGCGCGAGCCCGGTGCTCCCGATGCCCCGTGGCGCGTCATCGGCGTTGTCAGCGCCACCAACGCGCGCAGCACGCTCGCCGTGCCGGTGGATGACTGGCTCCGGACGCGTCTTACGCGCGGCTCCCCCTACACTCCCTGAGCTTTTCAGGGCATAACCCGCGCGAGTCGCACATAAAGAGGACGAGACCGATGCACGACATCCGCGCCATTCGCGAAAACCCCGCCGCCTTCGATGCGGCGCTCTCGCGCCGGGGTGTGGAGAATGCCTCGGCCCCCGTGCTGGCGCTGGACGAAGAGCGCCGCGCCGCGATCCATGCCGCCGAGACCGCGCAGGCCGCGCAGAACGCCGCCTCCAAGGACGTCGGCAAGGCAAAGGCCAGCGGCGACGAGGCCGAATTCGAGCGCCTGCGCGCGCTGGTCGCCGAGAAGAAGGCCGAAGTCGCCCAGATGCAGGGCCGGGCCAAGGAGCTCGACGCGCAGCTGACCGACATGCTGATGGGCATTCCCAACCTGCCCTTCGACGACACGCCCGACGGCGCCGACGAGGACGACAACGTCGAGATCCGCCGCTGGGGCACGCCGAAGAGCTTCGACTTCACCCCCAAGGAGCATTACGAGCTGCCCTCGGTGGTGCCCGGCATGGACTTCGAGACCGCGGCCAAGCTCTCCGGCTCGCGCTTCGTGCTGCTCTCGGGCGCCGTGGCCCGCGTGCACCGCGCGCTGGCGCAGTTCATGCTCGACACCCACGTCGAGGAGAACGGCCTGTCGGAGACCTGGACCCCGGTGCTGGTGCTCGACGAGATGATGTACGGCACCGGCCAGCTGCCGAAGTTCGGCGAGGACAGCTACCAGACCCGCGAGGGCTGGTGGCTGGTGCCCACCGCCGAGGTGACGCTGACCAATATCGTCAATGGCGCGACGGTCGAGGAAAGCTACCTGCCCCGCCGCTACGTGGCGCACACGCAATGTTTCCGCTCCGAGGCGGGCTCGGCCGGCCGCGACACCGCGGGCATGCTGCGCCAGCATCAGTTCGAGAAGGTCGAGATGGTCTCGATCACCCATCCCGAGAAAAGCCGCGACGAGCACGACCGGATGACGAAATGCGCCGAGGGCATTCTCGAGAAACTCGGCCTGCCCTATCGCACCGTGGTTCTGTGCACCGGCGACATGGGCTTCGGCGCGCGCCGCACGCATGACATCGAGGTCTGGCTGCCCGGCCAGAATCAGTACCGCGAGATCAGCTCGGTCTCGGTCTGCGGCGATTTTCAGGCGCGTCGGATGAACGCCCGCTTCAAGCCCGAAGGGGGCGGCAAGCCGGAGTTCCTGCACACGCTGAACGGCTCGGGGCTCGCCGTTGGGCGCTGCCTGATCGCGGTGCTGGAGAACGGCCAGCAGGCGGACGGCTCGGTCGATCTGCCCGAGGCGCTGCATCCGTGGCTGCGCGGCAAGACCCGCATCGCCGCCGACGGCACGCTGGTCTGAGGGGCGGGAACCAAGATGATCTGGGTCCGGCCGCTCTTGCTGTTTCTCGCGGCGATCGCCTTCGCGGCCTCGCCGCTGGTGTTCCCCGGGTTCACCGGATTCGCGCCGGACGCCTTTCCGGTCCCGCAGGTCGACCCGCCGGTGCAGCCCGCGGGCTACGCTTTCGCGATCTGGGGGCTGATCTATCTGTGGCTCATCGCCGGCACCGGATTCGGCCTCTTTCGCCGCTCGGACGATTACGACTGGATGGACCATCGCGACCCGCTGCTGATCAGCCTTGCGGTGGGCATCTTCTGGCTTCCGGTGGCGCAGGTCTCTCCGATCGCCGCCACCGCGATGATCTGGGTCATGCTGGTGACCGCCCTTCTGGCGCTCTTCCGCGCCGGCGACATGGACCGCTGGTGGCAGATCGCCCCCATCGCGATCTACGCGGGCTGGCTGACGGCGGCCTCCTGCGTCTCCGTAGGGCTTTTGCTGGCAGGCTACGGGCTGCTGCCCGAGACCCCGGCGGCGCTGCTGGCGCTGGCCCTGGCGCTGGCGATCTCGGTCATCGCGCAATACCGGCTGCACCGCGCGCCGCTTTACGGGATCACGGTGATCTGGGCGCTCATCGCGGTGATCGTCGCCAACGCCAGCCCGCTGAACTTCGCGGTGGCCGGGCTCGCCGCAGCGGGCATCTTCGCGATCCTCGCGCTGCGCGGCACCGACACCGAGTAGGCGGCTTTTCGCCACCCGAAAACGATCACCTCCGCGGAGCGACCCGCGGAGGTGACGGAGGATGTCGAAAGATCGACCCGAGGATCAACCAGAGCCGCAACGATCAGGAGTATCGAGATCTCCCCCCAATCGGCCATGGCCTCCCCTTCGGCGAGGGCTGCTGTCAGTCGGTCGGGATCATGACCACTGTGGTGCGGATCTCGTAGGGCAGGATCACAATCTCATGCACTTCGGGATCGTCGCCCGAAACCGAGATCTGCGTTGCCGCTTCGCAGATATTCGCCTCTGCCTCGGTTGCGGACCCCGCCTTTTCTTCGGCCGCGGCGACGATTCCCTCTTCGACCGCGATGATGAAACCCTGGCATTTCACCTGCTTGACGTTGGCGAAAGCCGCGGTCGAAGACAGGGCGACCACGGCTGCGATGGCGGAAAGATGAGTCAATTTCATGTCAAATACTCCAAATCAAAGTGAATCGAACTTTACCTAGCGTCACTTATCCTTGCAACCTTATGTTGAAGCTCAGGTACCGAAGATAAACCAAGCTGCGGGCGCGCAATCTTCGCGGGAAATCTTCTCGTAAAGGGTGAACATCTCGGGATTGCCACCCGCAATGCCGGGCGTCCCGCCCAAACGCAAAAGCGCCGGAGCATCTGCTCCGGCGCTTGCCCGCGTCACGGGGTCGGCTCAGCCCTTCTGCTTGGGCAGCTTGCCGAGGTGCTTCTTGAGCGCGCCGGCGTTTTTCTCGCGGCGGCCCTTGTAGGGGTTCTTGTCGCCCTGCCCGCGCAGTGTCAGGCGGATCGGCGTACCGGGCATGTCGAAGGCTTCGCGCAGGCCATTGACCAGGTAGCGCGTGTAGCTGTCGGGCATGTCCTGCGGCCGCGAGCACATCACCACGAAGCCCGGCGGCCGGGTCTTGGCCTGGGTCATGTAGCGCAGCTTGATGCGGCGGCCCTGCGGTGCGGGCGGCGGGTGGCTCGACACCATGCCCTCGAGCCAGCGGTTGAGCTGGCCGGTCGAAACCCGCCGGTTCCAGGTGGTCCAGGCCTTCATGATCGCCGCGTTGAGACGGTCGAGCCCGCGCCCGGTCTTGGCCGAGACGGTGACCAGCGGCGCGCCGCGCAGCTGCGGCAGCAGCCGGTCGAAGGCCTCCTTGAGGTCGCGCAGCTTCTCCTGCTTGTGCTCTTCGACGTCCCACTTGTTGACCGCGACCACCACCGCCCGGCCTTCACGCTCGGCAAGGTCCGCGATGCGCAGGTCCTGCTGCTCGAAGGGGATGGCGGCATCGAGAAGCACCACCACGACCTCGGCGAACTTGACCGCGCGCAGACCGTCCGAGACCGAGAGCTTCTCGAGCTTTTCCTGCACCTTGGCGCGCTTGCGCATGCCAGCCGTGTCGAAGATGCGCATCGGAACGCCTTCCCAGTCCAGCCGGACCGAGATCGCGTCGCGGGTGATCCCCGCCTCGGGGCCGGTCAGCAGCCGGTCCTCGCCGAGGATCTTGTTGATCAGCGTCGACTTGCCGGCGTTGGGGCGGCCGACCACGGCGATCTGCATCGGCTTGCCCGCGGTCGGCATGACCAGCTTGGCCTCGCCGTCCTCATCGTCGCCCAGCTCGTCCTCGTCGAGCTCCAGCTCGGTCTCGGGCGCCTCCTCGGCAGCCCGCTCGGCAAAGGCATCGGCCAGCGGCATCAGCGCACTGTAGAGTTCGGGCAGACCCTCGCCATGCTCGGCCGAGAGCCGGATCGGCTCGCCGAGGCCAAGGCTGTAGGCCTCGATCACACCGGCGTCGGCAGCCGAGCCCTCGCCCTTGTTGGCGGCAAGGATCACATGCGCCGAGCGCTTGCGCAGGATCTCGGCGAAGACCTCGTCGGTCGGGGTCACGCCGACGCGCGCATCGATCATGAAGAGGCAGATGTCGGCCATGTCCACCGCACGCTCGGTGAGCTTGCGCATACGGCCCTGCAGCGACTCGTCGGTGGCCTCCTCGAGACCCGCCGTGTCGATGACGGTGAAGCGCAGGTCGCCGAGCTTGCCCTCGCCCTCGCGCAGGTCGCGGGTGACGCCGGGCTGGTCGTCGACCAGCGCGAGCCGCTTGCCGACCAGGCGGTTGAACAGGGTGGACTTGCCAACGTTGGGGCGGCCGACGATGGCGAGGGAGAATGTCATGGCACGCACCTCTTGCGGATTCAAACCCCGCCTTTAACGCAAAGCTCGGGCAGGAGAAAGGGATCTCGAACGTGGCCCTGCTTATGGGCGCCGCCGGGACAATCAGTTCCTGAAGATAGGACAGGCCGCACCCCGTCCGTCGCCCCTTTCCAAATACGCGTGCCCCAACGCAAACGCCCGCGCCGCCGGTCGGGCAGCGCGGGCGCGTCTCGGGGGCGGCGCGGCTTACGTCAGATCGCCGGGCAGCAGTGCGTCGGGCAGGTTCTGGTAGCTCACCGGGCGCAGGAAGCGGCGGATCGAGAGCGTGCCCACCGAGGTGGCGCCGAAGTTGGTGCTCGCGGGGTAAGGCCCGCCGTGGACCATCGCGTCGCAGACCTCGACGCCGGTCGGGAACCCGTTGACCAGCAGCCGGCCGGC
>NZ_JAAGOV010000052.1:0-47130 GCF_010500785.1 Salipiger sp. PrR003 | reverse complement strand
AGATTGGCCAGCTGCAGGCCGTCGACGGCGCGGAAATCCTCGCCGCGGCGGCGCAGGGCCAGCAGGACGCGGGCGCCCGGGGTGCCGCCAGACCCACCGGACCCGCCGCGGCCGAGGCGCCAGCGCAGGGCGCGCAGCGGCAGGGGCTCGCCCTGCGCCGCCGGATCCGCCGGCCCCGGGTCCGGCAGGTCGACCTGCGAATAGACCCGGCCGCTGCGCATGCGCTCGACCACGCTCTCGGGCGGGCCCTCCCAGGCCGGGCCGACGTGCCAGCCCGTCACCGGGCTGCCGGGCCAGAAAAGCCGCAAGAGCGCGCTCTCGGCCAAAGTGGCAGCGGCGAGCCGGGCGAGGAAGTGCTGCCAGAGACCCTCTTCGCTCTCCGCGCCCTCGCCTGAGGTGCCCCCCGATGTGCCCATGGATGCGGCAAAGAGCGCCGCGAGGATCTCGGTTTCGTCGGACATGCCCCGCCTTCTCGCCAGATACCCCCCATATGGGAGGTTTTTCGCATCCGCAGCAAGGGTAGATGAGGCCTTCAGTACAGTTCCGACCAGAGGCCCCCCGATGGACACCAAGACCCTCACCCACCTGCAGCGCCTGGAAGCTGAAAGCATTCACATCCTGCGCGAGGTCGTCGCCGAGGCCGAGAACCCGGTCATGCTCTACAGCGTCGGCAAGGACAGCGCCGTCATGCTGCACCTGGCGAAAAAGGCCTTCTACCCCTCGCCGCCGCCCTTCCCGCTGCTGCATGTGGACACCACCTGGAAGTTCCAGGACATGTACAAGCTGCGCGACAAGGCCGCCGCCGACGCGGGCATGGAGCTCCTGGTCTACCAGAACCCCGAGGCGAAAGAGCGCGGCATCAACCCCTTCGACCATGGCGGGCTGCACACCGACATGTGGAAGACCGAAGGGCTGAAGCAGGCGCTCGACAAGTATGGCTTCGACGTGGCCTTCGGCGGCGCCCGCCGCGACGAGGAGAAATCCCGCGCCAAGGAGCGCGTCTTCTCGTTCCGCTCGGCCAACCACCGCTGGGATCCGAAGAACCAGCGCCCGGAACTCTGGCGGCTCTACAACGCCCGCAAGACCAAGGGCGAGAGCGTGCGGGTCTTCCCGATCTCCAACTGGACCGAACTCGACATCTGGCAGTACATCCACCTCGAGAACATCGAGATCGTGCCGCTCTATTTCTCGCAGCCGCGCCCGACGGTGGAACGCGACGGGCTGCTGCTGATGGTCGATGATGACCGCTTCCCGCTGAAGGACGGCGAGGAGCCGGTCATGCGCTCGATCCGCTTCCGCACGCTCGGCTGCTACCCGCTGACCGGCGCCGTGGAGAGCGAGGCGCAGACCCTGCCCGAGGTCATCCAGGAGATGCTGCTGACCACCACCTCGGAACGCCAGGGCCGGGCGATCGACCACGATCAGGCCGCCTCGATGGAGAAGAAGAAGCAGGAAGGCTATTTCTGAGCGCCGCGACAGCGCCGCGCCACCCTCCCCTTCCAGCCCCAGTTTTCAGGGACACGCCATGACCACCCAGGACCCCATCTACAAGACCGACGCGCTGATCGCCGAGGACATCGATGCCTATCTCGAGGCGCACCAGCACAAGACCATGCTGCGCTTCATCACCTGCGGCTCCGTCGATGACGGCAAGTCGACGCTGATCGGCCGGCTGCTCTACGATTCGAAGATGATCTTCGAGGATCAGCTCGCCGCGCTGGAATCCGACTCCAAGCGCTCGGGCACGCAAGGTGAAGAGATCGACTTCGCACTGCTCGTCGACGGGCTCGCTGCCGAGCGCGAGCAGGGCATCACCATCGATGTCGCCTACCGCTTCTTCGCCACCGAGAAGCGCAAGTTCATCGTCGCCGACACCCCCGGCCACGAGCAGTACACCCGCAACATGGTGACCGGCGCCTCGACCGCCGATCTCGCGGTGATCCTCATTGACGCGCGCAAGGGCGTGCTGACCCAGACCCGCCGTCACAGCTACATCGTCAACATGCTCGGCATCCGCCACGTGGTGCTGGCGGTCAACAAGATGGACCTGGTCGGCTACGAGCAGGAGACCTTCGAGCGCATCGTCGCCGACTACCGCGCCTTCGCCGAGAGCATCGGCATCGAGAGCTTCACCGCCATGCCGATCTCGGGCTTCAAGGGTGACAACATCACCGGCCCGAGCGAGAACACCCCCTGGTACGACGGCCCGGCGCTGCTGCCGCTGCTGGAAGAGGTCGAGGTCGAGGACACCCGCGACCAGGCCGGCCCGTTCCGCATGCAGGTGCAATGGGTGAACCGCCCCAACCTCGACTTCCGCGGCTTTGCCGGGATGATCGCCTCGGGCCAGCTGCGCCCGGGCGATCCGGTGCGGGTGCTGCCCTCGGGCAAGACCTCGAGTGTGGCGCGCATCGTCAGCATGGACGGCGACAAGGATCTGGCCGTGGCCGGCGAGTCGGTCACCATCACCCTCGCCGACGAGATCGACTGCTCGCGCGGGCAGGTGATCGTCGCGGCGCAGGCGCCGCTCGAGGTCGCCGACCAGTTCGAGAGCACGATCGTCTGGATGGACGAGAACGAGCTGGTGCCGGGCCGCGCCTACTGGCTGAAGATCGGCACCCAGACCGTCTCGGCCACCGTCGCCGAGCCGAAGTACGAGGTGAACGTCAACACCCAGGAGCACCTCGCCAGCAAGACGCTCGATCTCAACGCCATCGGTGTGGCCAACATCACCACCGACCGCGAGATCCCCTTTGCCCCCTACGCCGAGAACCGCGACCTCGGCGGCTTCATCCTGATCGACAAGCTGACCAACCACACGGTCGCCGCGGGGCTGCTGCATTTCGCGCTGCGCCGGGCGCAGAACGTGCATTGGCAGGCCACCGACATCGGCCGCGAGCACCACGCCTCGATGAAGCACCAGAAGCCGGCCGTGCTCTGGCTCACCGGCCTCTCGGGCTCGGGCAAGTCGACCATCGCCAATATCGTCGAGAAGAAGCTGGCGCGGATGAACCGCCACACCTTCCTTCTGGACGGTGACAACGTGCGCCACGGGCTCAACAAGGATCTCGGCTTCACCGAGGCCGACCGGGTGGAAAACATCCGCCGCGTCGGCGAGGTGGCCAAGCTGATGACCGACGCGGGCCTCATCGTGATCACCGCCTTCATCTCGCCCTTCCGCTCGGAGCGCGACATGGTGCGCGGCATGATGCAGCCGGGTGAATTCGTCGAGGTCTTCGTCGACACGCCGCTCGAGGTGGCCGAGGGCCGCGACGTGAAGGGTCTCTACGCCAAGGCCCGCGCGGGCCAGCTGAAGAACTTCACCGGCATCGACAGCCCCTACGAGCACCCGGAATCGCCGGAGCTGCGCATCGACACCACCGAGATGACGCCCGAGGAAGCCGCGGACCTGATCATCGCACGGCTGATCCCGTAAGAGGGACGGCTCGCCGAAATACGAAAGGCCCCGGCGCATCACCGGGGCCTTTTTCATGACAGGCCGGGCCCCTGCCCGGCGCGATCACGGATCCGTGCGAAGCCTGCCGGAAACTTTTCCCGCCAGCCTTCCGTGTCTCCTCCGGTGCGACCACTGATGAGAGAGGAGATCACCAATGGCCCACCTGGCGCCTTCCTACCGGTCCTTCGAGACCTTCCTGTCCGGGGCTGATGCCTTCTGGACCGTCGACTTCACCGCCCTGAACAGCTCCGGCGTCAAGGCCTCCGCGGTCCTTGCCATGGCCACCGAGGAGGATGGCAGCGCCTATCTCAACGTGGCCATCGCGGCCAGCGGGATGACCCCGTCGCAGACCCATGCGCAGCATATCCACGGGCTCTTCGACGAGGGCGGCAACCCGATCGACTCGACCGCCCCCACGCTGGCCGATGACGCCGATGCCGACGGCATGGTCGAGGTGATCGAGGGGCTCGGCCAATACGGCGACGTGCTGCTGCCGCTGGTCTCGGCCGCGGATGGCGCCATGCCCATGGCCGACAGCAGCGGCATGCTGGCCTTCGTCCAGAGCTACGATCTGGGCGATGACGAGAATTTCTTCAGCCCGGTGTCGATGACCGATTACACCGCCGAGGATCTCATGCCGCTGACCCTGCGCGAGATCGTGCTGCACGGGGTGCAGGTGCCTGACGGCATCGGCGAAGGCACCGGCGGCGAGGTCGACGGCGGCACCAACGGCTATACCGGCATCCTGCCCGCCGCCGCCGGCGATATCGAGAGCGCCAGCTTCGAGGAGGCCATGGCGCTCTTCGCCGCGCAGCGCGCCATGACCTCGGGGCGCATCACCCTGACCGAGGGCGACGACAGCTTCAACGCCGGCCCCGGCGATGACTTCATCGACGCCCGCGGCGGCAACGACAGCATCGCCGCCGGCGCCGACAATGACACGGTCTCGGGCGGCACGGGCCGCGATGTGCTGCATGGCGGCGCGGGAGACGACCTCGTCGATGCCTCGGTCGAGGACGACAACCTGGCCGATGCCGCCGATGGCGGTGCCGCGGGCGGGCTGATGCTCTCGGATTACGACAACGGCCTCGCCGGGGGCGCGGGCAATGACGTGATCCGCGGCCGCGCCGGGGACGACATCCTCACCGGTGACGACGACAGCCGCGTCGCCGACGCGCTTGGCCTGACCTTCGACGCCAGCGCCGACGGCTCCGACACGATCTACGGCGGCGCCGGCAACGACGAGATCCACACCGGCAGCTGGGCCGACGGCGACCAGGGCCTGGTCAATGCCTCGACCGGCATGATGGCCGACTGGGCCTCGGGCGGCATGGGTGACGACATCCTGCGCGGCGCGGGCGGCAATGACACGCTCTACGGCGACCAGGGCGCGGACAATATCGGCGGCGGCGGCGGCGATGACATGATCTACGGCGATTTCGCCACCACGGGCAGCGCCGAGGTGGAAAGCGGCCAGATCATCCGCCTCTACCAGGCCGCCTTCGACCGCGCCCCCGACGCGGGGGGCTTCTACAACTGGACCGAACGGCTGGAGACCGGCGAGCTCTCGCTCGGGCAGGTGGCCTCGGGCTTCACCGGCAGCGCCGAGTTCACCCGCGACTACGGCGGGCTGGACAATGCCGCCTATGTCGACGCGCTCTACATGAACGTGCTCGACCGCGGCGCCGACGCGCAGGGTCTGGCGAACTGGACCGCCCGTCTCGACGGCGGCATGAGCCGGGCCGAGGTGCTGCTCGGCTTCTCCGAAAGCCCCGAGTTCCGCATGTCGATGGCCGATGACGTCACCGATTGGGTGATGGAGCAGGGCACCGACGACGTGCTGATGGGCGACGGCGGGGCGAACACGCTCTCGGGCGGGCTGCTCTCGGACCGCTTCGTCTTTGGCGCCGAGGCCGGCAGCAGCCATGATGTGACCGATCTCGAGAGCTGGGACATGCTCGACTTCAGCGCCTTCGGCTACGGCAGCGCGGAGGCGGCCATGGACCAGATGACCGAGGTCGGCGACGACCTGGTCTTCATGGATCAGGACGTCACGGTCACGCTGCACGACACCGCGATGGCCGATCTGAACGCCGGGATGGTGCTGGTCTGAGGCGGCGGGCCCTCCGGCCCAGCTCCCCCCCTCAGTCCTCCAAGGGATCGCGGCCCCGCCGCGGTCCCTTTTTCATGCCCCCTGCCCAGCAGCGATGCCGGGGCCTAGCCACGCGGCAGATCTGCCGCGACTCCGCAGTCAGGGCGTCACCCGCTGGACAGGCGCTTTGCCTCTTCGTAGATCACCCGGTCGAGCCGCGTCAGGCGATCGAGCTCGGCGTCGATCTCGGGGGTGATCGCCTCGCGCACCACCTCTTCCATGTCCGGCAGCGCGCCATAGCTGCGCGACGAGCGGGCCCAGGGCAGCTCCTCGGGCATCACGAGCCCGAGCCGGGCGCTCACCTGGCGGAAGAGCCCCGGCATGTCCTCGGTGATGCCCACCGTGTCGAACTCTGCCAGGTGGCTCAGCGCCGCGCTAAGCGCCTCCTCATCGCTCAACCGCATCTCGCCGCGGGGGCCGACCCAATGCCGGCCGAGCAGGCTGCGGGCATAATAGTTGTCGGTGTCCGAGGGCAGCCCGCCGGTGCGGTGGCGCAGGAACTCCAGCAGCCCCAACTCCTTGGCCCTCCGCGGGCCGTGCAGGCCGCGCTCCTCGATCACCTTCCAGGAGTGCGCCCGCCAGAAATAGTAGAGCGACAGGATCCGCGCCTTGGGCTCGCGCAGCAAGGTGATCGCGTAGCGCGGCGCCGGGATCAGCCGGAAGCGCTCGTAATCCATGTGCGCCGAGACATAGCGGTAGGCCGCCAGTTGCGCTGAATCGAGCCGGTCGAGGTTGCGCAGCCGCTCGGGGCAGATCGTCTCGCGCGGGAAGTGCGGTACCAGGAAATCGTGCAGCGAGGTGCCGCCGGTCTTCGGAAAATGAAACAGCACCACCCGCTCGCGGATCGGCTCGGCCGGACGCGGCGCCCCCCTGCCCCGGCCGAGCAGCCGTCCGGCCTTGTTTCGCAGCGAAACAATTCTGTCGAAGGTCAGCATCTCTTCACCTTCACCGTTGCGCCTTCACCCAGCCGAGGAAGGCGGCGTCGGCATTGCCAAGGCGCGGCCGGCCGGTCTCTTCCCACCAGCCGCGCCAGCGGGCGGCGAGCGCGTGGACGTCGGCGCCGGGGCGCAGGGCGCGGGCGGCCTCGAAGGCATCCTCCGACAGATGCGGTCCGGTGGTGGTGGCCGTGCGGGGGACGCGCAGGCGCTCGATGACGATGAGATCGCCCGGCAGCTCGCGCAGCGTGTAATCGGGCAGCGTCGCCTCGGCGATCATCTTGCGCAGCGCGGCGCGAAACACCCGCAGCGGCGCGGCGGAGCCGGACTTCTTGTGCAATGTGCCGACCGAGACCTGCCAGCTCGCCTGCTTGCCGCAATGCTTGCGCGCCAGCTCGTAGAGGCGCCGCTCGAGCGGCTTGCGCAAGCGGAAGTAGTCGCGGCTGAGGGTCAGCACCGATTTTGCCAGCACCGCGCGGAACAGCCATTCCGAGAGCGTCACCGTCACCGAGATCATCCGCCCGCCGCGCGAGCGGCGGACGATCTCCCAGCTCTCGATGAGACCGAAGCCGCGGGTGGTCTCGAGGCCGCCGGTGGTCATGTTGGTGGTGATGCGGGTGCCGGCGAGCCGCTCGAAGGCATCCTTGAGCCGGGTGTAGCCGTCGCCCGAGGTGTCGCGGTTGGTGGCAACCAGCAGGTCATGCGCCTTGAGCTGCAGCGTGCGCGAGACCTCGCGGCCGGCGTTCAGCGCCGCCATCAGCTGGCTGACGCAGTAGATCAGAATATCTTTATCGTGGATCGTGGCGCGGCCCTTGACCGAGGGGATGACGTCGATCTGCGTGCCGTTGTGCGCGTAGCTCAGCAGCCGCCGGTCGGGCCGGGTCGAGAGCGAGAAAATCGGGTGCTCCATAGAGCCGAGATCATCCTTGGGCGCGGCATCGAAGATGTCACAGACGAAGAAGTCGGCGGTCGGATGACGGTCGGGCAGCAGCCCGCCGCCGGAGTGGTCCGCCCCCTGCGCGGGAGGCTGTGTCGCTGCGCTCATCGTCTCGTCCTGCCTGCCCGGCCCCCGGTTTTTCGCGGCGGATCTGCGCCCGCCCGCTTTCGGGGTTTCAGTGACGCTCAGCCTAGTTTTATCCACAGCCCCCGTCCAGCCCGAGTTCGGGGGATCGGAGTCGCTTTGCCGTGGGTTCAGAGTCGGCTCAACGTGGGTTCAGAGTCGGAGCGGTGCACAGCGATGCATTTTTGCCGTTCAGTATCAGAGACTTGGGAAAGTGCTTCCCAGCCCGTAACGAATAAACTAACAAAAAATAACAACACCGCAGAAAAGGGCTGCCCTGGCTCGCAGCAACCTGCCCTCTCCCAAAACCACGAATTTGCTGAGAAAATCTGCGGATGTGCAGCTTTTGCTTTCATGTGCGCAGTTTTTCGATATTCTGCAAAAAACGCCACACATAAAGGCCGAGCAGGGACATGAAAGCCGAGATCAAGACCGAGCTCCCCCCCTATTTCAACATCGATCCCGATGCCGCGCTGAGCGCCCTCGGCGGGCCCTTCGAGACCTCCGGGTTCTCCGCCATCGCCCAGGCCTGCGAGGCGGGCCGGGGCGATCTTGCCGGGCGCGGGCTCGAGGAGAACGGTGGCCGCAGCCTGCGGCTCTTCTCGACCTGGGAGATCACCCGCTATCTCATCCCCGTCGCCATGGGGCATTTCCGCCGGGTGCTGAAGCAGAACCCCGAGTTGCCGCAGGGCCGCTCCGAGACCGAGGGCGGCGCCAAGTGGTTCACCTTCGAGGAGGTGCTGCGGCTGCGGGCGCATTTCGCCGCCGGCGGGTCGAAGACCAAGAACTACCTGCCCTGGCGCCCCGAGGGGCTGCCCGCCAAGATGGTCGCCGTGGCCAACTTCAAGGGCGGCGTCGGCAAGACCTCGACCTGCGCGCATCTTGCGATGTCCGCCGCGCTCGACGGCTACAAAGTGCTGGTGATCGACCTCGACAGCCAGGGCTCGATGACCTCGATCTTCGGCGGCAAGGTCGAGGACGAATGGCAGACGGTCTTCCCGCTGCTGGCGCGCCACTACGGTCGTCACCTGCGCGGCGAGAACCAGCGCCGGCTCGACCGCGGCGAGGCCCCCCTGCCGCTCGACGACACGCTGACCGAAGCGCTGGAGATCAAGGCCCCGGACCTCGTGCAGAAGACCCATTGGCCGAACATCGATCTCATCGGCGCGCAGCTCAACCTCTACTGGGCCGAGTTCCAGATCCCCGTCTGGCGCATGCAGGGCCGCGGCTGGAAGCTTTGGGATGCGCTGACCGAAAGCCTCGAAGAAGACGGCATCCTCGACCAGTACGACGTGATCTTCCTCGATACGCCCCCGGCCCTTGGCTACCTGACGATCAACGGGCTCGCCGCCGCCGACATCCTGCTGGTGCCGCTCGGCGCCTCCTTCCTCGAGTTCGACTCGACGGGGCGCTTCTTCGACATGCTGCATTCGACCTTCTCCTCGATCGAGGAGGCCGAGAACATGGCCGCCCGGGCCCTGGGCCGCGACGGGCTGTCGTTCCAATGGGACGCGGTGCGCGCGGTGATCACCCGCTACGACGGCACCCAGCAGGCCGAGCTCGCCGCGCTGATGCAGGCCTACCTCGGCCCGGTGCTCTCGCCGCACCGGCAGGATTTCACCGCGCTCATCGGCCAGGCCGGCGAGCAGGTGCGCGGCATCTACGAGGCGGACTACCGCGACTTCAACCGCGAGACCTATGCCCGCGGCCGCGAGACCTTCGACGCCACCTACGCGGCGCTGAAGCAGCTGCTGCTCGGCAGCTGGCGGCGCGACGAACAGGCTCTGAAGGCCGCCGAATGAGACTCTGTTTCGCTGCGAAACAATTTTCTGCGCGACGGGCTTACCCCGTCTTAACCAAGTTCGGGCGGGCTTGTGCCTGGACCCTTTCCTGACAGGAGCAGACGGATGGCCAAGCGCAAGAGACTAACCCCGCTCGAGACCGGCCCGCAAAGCAGCGAGCCCGCAGCCGCGCTCGAGACCAAATCCATGTTCACCGCCTCGCGGCGGGCGGCGCCGATCGCCGACGTGGCGGCAGGGGCCGCGGCCAGCGCCGCGCTCGAGGAGCTTTCGGAACGCTGGGAGGCTGCCCGGCGCGAGGGCAAGCTGGTGCTGGAGCTGCCGCTCGAGCAGATCGAGATGACCCATTTGGTGCGCGACCGCATCGCCGAGGACCCGGAGGAGGCGCAGGCGCTGCGCGACAGTCTGCGGGCGCGCGGCCAGCAGACGCCGATCGAGGTGGTCGCCCTGCCCGGCCGCGCCGCCTACGGGCTGCTCTCGGGCTGGCGCCGCTGCCGGGCGCTGGCGGCGCTGCGGGACGAGACCGGCGAGGCGCGCTTCGGCACGGTGCAGGCGCTGCTTCGCCGCCCCGAGGACGGCCACGCGGCCTATGTCGCGATGATCGAGGAGAACGAGATCCGCGCCAACCTCAGCCATTACGAGCGCGCGCGCATCGTGGTGAAGGCCGCCGAGCGCGGCGTCTTCGCCTCGGAGAAATCCGCCCTGGCCACGCTCTTCGCCTCGGTGCCGCGGGCGCGGCGCTCGAAGATCAATTCCTTCATCGCCATCGTGAAGAGCCTCGACCGGGCGCTGCGCTTTCCCGAAGCGCTGAGCGAGCGGGCCGGGCTGGAGCTGGCGCAGCAGTTGCGCGACCGTCCGGGACTTGCGCGGGAGATCGCGCAGGCGCTGAAGGCCACGCCCCCCGCCGATGCCGCGGCGGAGCGCGAAATCCTGACCTGCTGCATGGCGGCGAAGCCGGTCTCCGAGCCCGCACCGATCCAGAGCCAAACCCCCGAGGTAGAGCCGAAGCCCGCGCCCGAGACCCTGGCACAATGGCCGGGGCTCACCCTGCGCCGCCGCGGCTCACGGCTCGAGATCGACGGGCCGGGCGCGGATGCCGAACTGGGCGCGGATCTCGCCGCCTGGCTCTCGGCCCGGTTCGGCGGATAAACACCATGACAGGCTCTGTTCCGGCATTTGTTTCGCTGCGAAACATTTTCGCGCGGCGCCGGGCAGGGCCTGTTAGAAGACGGATCGTGCTGTAAGCGGGCCGGAAGACTGAAGGAGACGACGCGTGCTGCTGGGCCGGATTTACCGCATCTTCGAGCGCTATGCCGAGATGAACATCGCGCGGGATCTCCCGGGCACCTCGCTCACCGATGAAGGGGGCGCCGCCTACGGCGAGATCACCCGCATCGCCCTGCGCCGGCACCGCATCCATGTCGAGGGCTGGGCCGAGGCCGAGCGGATCGGGCTCGCGGTGAACCGCACCCGTGCCTGGACCGTACCCGACCTGGTGCAGGGCGGCAGCGCGCGGCGCGGCTTTGCGCTCGACATCCCCTGCGAGACCGGGCCGATCGATCTCGTCGCCGAGCGCGGCGAGGGTCTGCCCAAGGCCGGCCAGAGCCTGCCCGGCTTCTCCCAGGCCACGCTTATGCGGGCGCGGCTGCCCATGGCGCTGCGCTTCGTGGCGACGCTGGGGGCGCTCGCGCCGGTGATCTACCGCTGGAAATGGCAGGGCGATCTCGGCGCGCGCGAGGTGGTCAAGGAGCGGCTCGGGCTGGTGCCGCGCTCGGAGGCGGTGGAGATGATCTCGGCGCTGCTGCCGGAGGCGCTGCCGCCTGGCCCGCCCGAGCGCGCCGCGACGCTGATCCTTCCGGTCTACAATGCCTTCCACCTGCTGCCCGAGGTGCTGGAGCGGATCGCCGCGCATTCCGGCACGGCCTGGCGTCTGCTGCTGATCGACGACGCCTCGCCCGACCCCGAGGTGCGGCCCTTCCTGCGCGCCTGGGCCGAGGGGCGGCCCGAGGTCACCCTGCTGGAAAACCCCGAGAACCTCGGCTTCATCGGCACGGTCAACCGCGGCTTCACCGAGGCGCTGGCGCGCTGGCCCGAGGACCCGGTGGTGCTGGTCAATTCCGATGCCATGGTGCCCGCGGGCTGGCTGCCGCGGCTGCTTGCGCCGCTGGCCGACCCCGATGTCGCCTCGGTCACCCCGATGTCGAACGATGCCGAGATCTTCACTGTGCCGGTGATCTGCCAGCGCAACGACCTGGCGCCCGGCGATGTCGATGCGCTCGACCGCGTGGCGGCGGGGTTCGACCCGCGCGCCGGGCTGGCCGAGGCGCCCACCGGGGTCGGCTTCTGCATGGCGCTGGCGCCGCGCTTCCTTGCCCGCGTGCCGCAGTTCGACACGATCTTCGGCCGCGGCTACGGCGAGGAGAACGACTGGTGCCGCAAGGTGGCCGAGCTTGGCGGGCGGCACCTCTGCGCGCCCAACCTCTTCGTCGAGCACCGCGGCGGGCAATCCTTCGGCAGCGCCGACAAGCAGCGGCTGCTCGAGCGCAACCTGCGGGTGCTCGCCGGGCGCTACCCGGGCTATGACGCCGAGGTGCAGGAGTTCATCCGCCGCGACCCGCTCAACACCCCGCGGCTGGCGCTGGGGCTGGTGCTGGCGGCGCGTCGGCAGGCCGCGCTGCAAGCGGGGCCCGTGCCGGTCTACCTCGCCCATGCGCTCGGCGGCGGCGCCGAGAACTACCTGCAGGGCCGCATCGCGCAGGAGGTGGCCGCGGGCGGTGCGGCACTGGTGCTGCGGGTCGGGCAGGGCCATCGCTGGAAGCTCGAGCTCTACGGGTCGACGGGGCTCACCCAGGGCCTGACCAACGATTTTGTCCTTGTCGAGAGACTGGTGGCGCTGCTGCCCGAGCGGCGCATCGTCTATTCCTGCGGCGTGCATGAACGCGATGCCTCGGAGCTGCCGGACCGGTTGCTGCGGCTGGCAGAGCGGGAAGACGGGAAGGGCAGGCACCCGGTCGAGATCCTGCTGCACGACTTCTTCCCGGTGAGCCCCTCCTACACGCTGCTGGGCAAGGATGGCCTCTACCGCGGCGTGCCGGTGGCGGGCGGCCCGCTCGAGGCCGACCCGGCGCATGTCTACGAGCGGCCCGGCGGCAAGCGCGCCTCGCTGCGCGACTGGCAGGAGGCCTGGGGCCGGCTGATGCAGGCCGCCGAGCGGGTGGTGGTCTTCTCCGGCTCGAGCCGGGACATCCTGCTTCAGGCCTATCCGCAGATCGCGGGGCGCATCGCCGTGGTGCCGCATGTGCTGCCCGCCACGCCGCCACGCATCGCGCCGGGCGCGGGGGCCGACGGCGCGCCGGTGATCGGCGTGCTGGGCAATATCGGCGAGCAGAAGGGCGTGGCGCTCTTGCAGGAACTAAGCCGCGATCTCGCGCGCTCGGGGGCCGCGCGACTTGTGTTGTTGGGCCATATCGATCCGTCCTACAAGCTCGCCCCGCCGAGCCTCGTGCATGGCAGCTACGAGCTGCGCGACCTGCCGGGGCTGGTGGCGCGCTACGGGATCTCGGGCTGGCTGATGCCCTCGATCTGGCCTGAGACCTTCTCCTTCACCACCCACGAGATGCTGGCCACCGGCCTGCCGGTGGTGAGCTTCGATCTCGGCGCCCAGGGCGAAGCGGTGGCCCGCGCCCTGGCGCAGGGCGCACCCGGGGCGCTCTTGCCGGTGCCGCAGGGGACGCGTATGGATCCCGCCGATCTGCTGGCGGCGCTCGCCGAGGCGCGGTTGGTCTCTACGCCAGGGCTTCAGCTTCGGAACTGAGCGCAAATAGGGGCTCGTCGCGTCCGAGGAAGCGGCGGGCAATCTGGCGGTTCTTGTTGCGATAGAGCGCTTCGATCACCTGCAGCATCTCGTCCGAAAGCAGCTGGTGGCGGTAGAAGGCTGGTGCGCGGTGCCGCTCGACGATGGCGGTGCGCTCGGCCTTGAGCCGCTCGGGGTCGCCCGCGAGCCGGCGGTTGGCCTCAAGCATGGCCTGGAGGCCTTCGCGCGTCAGTCCGGAGTTGAGGGAGGTCTGACGCAAGGTAAACCCTCGAGTGAGGTCGATGCCGAGCCGGTCGGCCATGTCGGAGATGATGTCGCCGTTTTTCATTTGGCTCTTCTGATAGAGCCGGACTTCGATGGCGTCGGTGCCGAGCCCATGGGCGGCGACGTTCAGATAGTTCTGGTAGTCGAGCCGCGGGGCGACCTGTGCGAGGAACTCGAGAACGTCGCGTTTCTCGCCCACCGATTTGACATGGTGGTTGTAGAGCGAGGTGATCATCTCCGCCTGCGGCCGCAGGTAGCAGATCAGCCGGACATCGTAGCCTTCGAAGATATTGGAAATCAGCTTGAAGGCTGCGGACCCGGGCAGGCTGGCGAAGGGCAGAAGCGAAAGCTCCTCGGAAGAGACCACCACGTTCGGCAGCCCGGCGTCATCGGCTTCCTTGCGCAGAGCCTGCCACATCTCGGTTCCTTGGAGCTTATGGCGCAAGGCATAGGCCAGTTCGTGATGTCCCCAGTTCACCGGCTTCGGGGAAAGGCCGGTGCGGGGATAGAGAGCCCCCTGGCGTTCAAGCGCGGCACGGTTGTCGAAAAAGGCCTTCTGCAGGCTGGTGGTGCCGGTCTTATGCAGACCGACATGAAGGAAAAGCGTGGGCATGTGGTTCCGGGGGGATGAAGTATTAGGATAGGGGAGAAGGCCAAGGGAGGAGAATAGGCTCAGCGGTTCAGGATCTCGGCGTGGTAGCGCTGGAGCAGCAGCAGACCGAGGGCCAAGCTGATCAGCGCGATGGAGAGCACGTAGACCGGCGAGGCGAAGTTGGCGTCATAGGTCGGGTAGAAGCCCTTGCGCATGATGCCGATGATATGCACCAGAGGGTTGTACCACAGGTAGCTCTGGTAGGGATGGGGGATGGTCTCGTAGAGGTAAATGATGCCCGAGACCAAGAACAGCGGTTTGGTGACGATGCCCCAGGCCTGCTGCGCCATGGGAAAGCGCGTGAAGACGAAGCAGGTGATCGTGCCGAGCCCGAGCCCGAGCAGCGCCGCCAGCGCGAAGCTCTCGAAGATGTGCAGGAAGTCGAGCGTCACTCGGGTCTCTTCTAGCAGCATGATACCGCCGAAGATGATGTAGCTGACTAGGAGCTTGGTCATCACCCCGAGGATGAAGCGCCCGAGAATCGCATCGACGAAGGTCACCGTGGGATAGGCCAGCAGCGGTTTCGAGAAGTTCAGCGCGCTGGCGATCTTGCCCTGCAGTTCGCTGTACATGAGGAAGGGGAGCATGCCGGTGGCGTAGAACATCGGGAAGCTGATCCCGAGGCTGGGATTGCGCAGGAAGGCCGAGAAGGCCAGCGACAGCATGAGGATGCCGCCGATCGGCTCGAGGATGGCCCAGATATAGCCGCCTGGAGAGCGACCGTAGCTGGTGGCCATCTCGCGCAGGACCAGCGCGGCGACCGAGCGTGCCCCGGGAAACGAGCGCCGGCCCGAGACGGTGGCTGGGGCAGGGCTCTGGGGCGGCGGCGCAAAACCTTCGGTGCTCATTTGGGGGTCTTCCGGAAACTGGTATCTTGTGCGTCTGAGGTGTATTAGCATTGCCTTGAGGTAAAGGACATTCCCATGGGGCTCGTTTGACACAACCCGCCAAGGACAAGGCTGCCAAGCAGGCGCAGCCGCAGCAGGGGGGACAGGCTCAGCCCGGTTCCGCCCAGCCTAGCAGCCCCGCCGAGCAGAAGGCCGCACCCGGGTTGCCGCGCCCGGCGGTCGTGCCTGCCCCGGGCCAGCCGCGCAAGCCAGGTCCGAAGGCCGTGCCCCAAGCTCCGGCCCGCCCGCCAGCAGGGGCGGCGAAGCCGCGGCGTCGACACAAGCTGATGCTGTTGAGCTTCCTCGGCGGCGTCGTGCTGCCGGGCATTCTCACCGCACTCTACCTCTGGCTGGTGGCGGCGGATCAATACGCCTCTCGGGTCGGCTTCACCGTGCGCCAGGAGGATGCCACGTCGGCGGTCGACCTGCTGGGCGGGCTGACGAACTTGTCGAGCTCGAGCTCCTCGGATACCGACATCCTCTACGAGTTCATCCAAAGTCAGAAGCTGGTCTCGGATATCGACAAGAAGATTGACCTGCACGCGATCTGGTCGCCCGAGGGCTGGGACCCGGTGTTCAAACTCGAGAAGAATGCCTCGATCGAGCAGCTGCTGGCCTATTGGGGCGACATGGTCCGCATCTCCTACAGCGCCGGGCTGATCGAGGTCGAGGTCCGCGCCTTCCGTCCCGAGGATGCGACGCTGATCGCCCAGACCCTGCTCGACGAGAGCTCGGACGTGATCAACGAGCTCAGCGCTGTGGCACGCGCCGATGCGATCAGCTACTCGCGCGACGAACTCGACGAGGCGGTCGAGCGGCTCAAGGTGGCGCGCGAGACGGTCACCCGCTTCCGCAACGAGACCCAGATCATCGACCCGCAGATCGACCTGCAGAGCCAGGCCGGGCTGCTGAGCAACCTGCAGGCCCAGGAAGCCGAGCAGATCATCGAGCTCGACCTCTTGCGCGAGACCTCGCAGCAAAACGACCCGCGCGTTGGCCAGGCCGAGCGCCGGCTCGACGTGATCCGCACCCGTATCCAGGCCGAGCGCCAGAAGCTCGGCTTTGAGGGCTCGGGGGCGAACGGCCAGGTCTTCGCCGACCTGGTCGGCGACTATGAGCGGCTCTCGGTTGACCGTGAGTTCGCCGAGCGCGCGTACCTGTCAGCGCTAGCCGCCTATGACAGCGCGCTGGCCGATGCCAAGCGCAAGAGCCGTTATCTTGCCGCCTACATGCAGCCAACCAGCGCCGAGACCGCCGAATACCCGAGCCGGGGCACGCTGCTGATGGTCGTCTCGCTCTTCCTCTTCCTGCTCTGGTCGACCGCGATGCTCGTGGCCTATTCGGTCAAGGACCGCCGCTAAGGGCGCGCCGGACATGATTCGCTTCGAGAACGTCAGCAAGACCTTCGTCATGGAAGGCAAGCGCAAGACCATCATGGAGAATGTTTCCATGACCTTCCCCAGCGGTCGCTCGGTGGGGCTTCTGGGGCGCAATGGCGCGGGCAAGTCGACGCTGCTGAAGATGATCGCCGGCACCGAGCCGCCGACCTCGGGCAAGATTAGTTCCTCGGGCTCGATCTCCTGGCCGGTGGGCTTTGCCGGCTCCTTTCATCCCGAACTGAGCGGCGCACAGAACTGCCGCTTCATTGGGAGAATCTACGGCGTCGACACCGACGAGCTCATTGCCTTCGTCGAGGATTTCGCCGGGCTCGGGGTGCATTTCCACCTGCCGCTGAAGACCTACTCCTCGGGGATGAAGTCGCGCCTCGCCTTCGGCACCTCCATGGGCATCGCCTTTGACACCTACCTCGTGGACGAGATCACCGCGGTGGGCGATGCCTCCTTCAAGGCGCGTAGCGACGCGCTCTTCAAAGAGCGCATGCGCAATGCCGGAGCGGTGGTGGTGAGCCATTCGATGAAGCAGATCAGCCAGCTCTGCGACGCGGTGGTGGTGCTGGAAGATGGCCACCTGACCTTCCACGACGACGTCGACCGGGGCATCCGCGAGCACGAGGAGAACATGAAGCGGCGCGCCTGAACCTGCCCGCCGCTTGGCCATATTTCCCCTAATCAGAGACTGTTTCGCCTCAGACCCGCCCCAGCGCCGCGGCGAGGTAGAGGCTCACCGTGGTCAGCCGGGTCTGCCGGTGCAGGCCGAGTCGGCGGAAGGTCAGCATCCGTGACAGTCCCGGATGCGGACGCTCCGCGCGCAGGGTTTCGATCAGGGCGCGGTTCTCCGGTGTGAGCAGCCCCGAGACCCTCTCCAGCGCCGCGAGGTTGGCGGCCATCCAGTTCGCGTAGGTCCGCCCCAGCACCTGCCGCGCCCGCAGCAGCCGCGCCGAGAGACCCTGGTGCGCGCCCATCGCGTTGCTGAGGTGCTGGCGGTAATAGAGCACCTTGGCCGGGTCGATGACGATCTCGCCGCCGGCGCCGCTGACCAGCTGGTAGAGCCACCAGTCGTGGTAGGGGATGCCCTCGGGCACGCCCGCGCGGCGCACCAGCTCGAGCGCCCCGGCGCTGAGCGTGGCGCTGTGCCCGCTCACCACGTTCTGGGTCAGCGCATTGCCGAAACAGGGCCGGCCGCGTGGCGGGCGCGAGCCGCCGATGCGGCGCAGCGCCTGGTCGGTGTGGATGCTCTGCGCGCCGTAGAGCGCCACCGGCCCGGCATTTTGCAGCGCCGCGAGCGCCAGCGCCAGCTTGCCGGGCAGCCAGACGTCATCCTGGTCCGAGAGCGCGACCGGACCGGCGGGCAGCTCGGGGTGGCACAGCAGCGACAGGAAGTTGGCGGCATGGCCGCGCCGCGGCCCCGCGACGATGCGCACCTCGCGGCGAGGGCTCTCGGCGGCGCGGAAGGCCTCGAGGATCGCCAGCGTGGCATCGCTGGAGCCGTCGTCGCTGACCCAGAGATCCCAGGCCTTATGGGTCTGCGCCCGGTAGGACTCGAGCTGCTCCTGCAGGTGCGCGGCGCCGTTCCAGGTGGCCAGCAGGATGGTGATCCGGATCTGCCCCGAGGGGGGCTGGGGCGCGCGCATGGAGGGTCTCTTTGCCGGGGCTCTTGCCCTAGGTCATGCCGGAGCGCGGCGGAGCGCGCAACTGCGCGCGGCAGTTCTCGACAATGCGAGACATTTTGCGCGGATTTCAGGGCACGTCGTTAACCACGTGGCGAGGGTCGTGCGGGCATAGCTGGAACTCATGCCGGTCAGGACCGAGGAGCCGAGATGGCGCAGCTCCGCCATGTGACGACGCAGTTTGCCGGGGGCGCACTCGCTCCGGCGGGCGCGGCGCAGATGGTGGGGATATCGGCGCTGCTGGCGTGGCCTGCGGAGGGCGGCCTGCATCTCTACAGCGCCGGGGCCGGGCTGCTGGGCTGGTCGGCGGGGCTGGGGATCACCGCGGTCCAGGGCTATGCAGGCTCTCATTCAGGACTTTCCGCGCCACGCCGACTGCTCGCCGCAGAGATCGGCGGCGAAGATATGTTGCTGGTGCCGGGCCGCGCCGGCGCGGGGATCGAGGGCTGGCGGCTCGGCGCAAGTGGCGCGCTCGCGGAGCGGGTTTCGCTGCGATACGGCGATGGCGCGGCGCGGGCGCTGGCGGATCTGGCGGTGCTTCCGGGGCAGGGCGACGGCGCGGATCTTCTGGTCGGCGCGGGGCGGCAGGGCGCGGGGATCGAGGTCTGGCAGGCCGGAGCCGGGGGCGTGCTGCGCACGGTGGCCGCGGCTGGCGGCACGGGCCCGATTTCGGCGCTGGCGGTGGCGGAGCTTGGCGCGCAGGGCCGGGTGCTGGCGCTCTCGCCCGGGGAAAACAGTCTCTATTCATGGGAAATATCGCCCTCCGGCGCGCTCGGCGACATGCGCCAGCTGCGGGTGTACGACGGGCTGTTTCTCGACACGCCGACCCTGCTCGAGGTCACCCGGGTGGCCGGGCAGAGCTATGCGCTGATCGGCGCGGGTTCGGGGCACCTGGCGGTGGTGGCGCTGGCGGCGGAGGGCGGCATGCGGGTCACCGATCTTGTCGGCGACGATCTGGACACGCGCTTTGCCGGGGTCACCGCGCTGGCAAGCCTCACGGTGGACGGCCAGCTCTACCTGGTGGCGGGTGGCCGCGATGACGGCCTCAGCCTGCTGACCCTGCTGCCGGGCGGGCGGCTTCTGCACCTGGCAACGCTGGCCGATGACGCGGGCATGGCGCTGAGCGATCCCGCGGCGCTGGCGCTGGCGCGCAGCGGCAGCGGGGCCGGCCCCGCGCTCGAGGTCTACGTCGCCGGCGGCTGGCCCGAGGGGCCGCCGGGCGCCGGGGGCGGGATCAGCCTGCTGCGCGCCGAGCTGGGGCAGATCGGCGCAAGGCTGCAGCTCGGCGCCGGGGCGGACAGCTGGCAGGGCGGCGCGGGCAACGACCAAGTCGCGGGCGGGGCAGGCGATGACACGCTGCGCGGCGGCGGCGGAGACGACGTGCTGATCGACGGGCCGGGGCGGGACCGGCTGCACGGCGGCGCCGGGGCGGATGTCTTCGTGATCGGCGGCGATGGCGAGCTTGACCGGATCGACGATTTCGAGCCGGGGGTGGATCGCATCGACCTCTCGGGCATGGGGCGGTTCTACACGGTGGCGGCGCTGACCATCACCCCCAGTTCCACCGGCGCGCGGATCAAGATCGGCGGGGATGTGCTGCAGGTGCGCAGCGCCGCGGGCACCCCGCTCTCGGCGGCGGATTTCGACATCGGGGACCTGCGCGACCTGTGGCATCTGGGCACCAGCCCGATCCCCGAGCCGCAGCCGGTGGAGGAGGTGCCGGAGGAGGAAGAGCCCGGATCAGAGCCTGAACCGCCGGACGAGCCGCCAGAAGGGTCGCCGGGGGGCTCTCCGGGCGGAACGCCGACCGCCGCCGGCAGCCTGCTGCTCGGCGGGCCGGGGGACGATGTGCTGAGCGGCGCGGTGAGCGATCCCGGCTTCGATCCGGTCGCGGCGTCGGTCTACCGGCTCTACCGCGCCACGCTGGACCGCGCCCCTGACGCGACCGGGCTCTGGAACTGGAGCACGCGGCTGCTCTCGGGCGAGCGCGATCTTGTCTCGGCGGCGGCGGGATTCACCGGCGCGCCCGAGTTCCGCCAGACCTATGGCGCCCCCGATGACGCCGGTTTCGTGACGCTGCTCTATCGCAACGTGCTGGGCCGGGAGCCCGAGCCGCAGGGGCTGGGCAATTGGACCGCGCGGCTCGAGACGGGCCTGAGCCGCGAGCGGGTTGTGCTGGGGTTCTCCGAAAGCCCCGAGTTCATCGCCGCCAGTGCCGCGGGGGCGGTCGGGCACAGCCGCGAGGCGCTGCAGCAGGGCTGGGTAGATGATGTCTTCCGGCTCTACCAGGCGGTTCTGGACCGCGCCCCCGATCTGCCGGGCCTGCTGAACTGGAGCGCCCGGCTGGCGCAGGGCCGGTCGTCTCTGGAGGTGGTCGAGGGGTTCACCGCCAGCGCCGAGTTCCACCAGAGCTACGGCGCGCTCGACGCGGCGGGCTTTGTCGCGCAGCTCTATCGCAACGTGCTGGGCCGCGAGGGCGACGCGCCGGGGCAGGCCAACTGGACCGCGCGGCTCGAGGCGGGGGTGACCCGCGCCGAGGTGGTGCGCGGCTTTTCCCAGAGCGCCGAGTTCACCGCCCGCTGCGCGCCGGACCTGCTGGCTTTCCTGCGCGGGCCCGGAGAGGACGACCTGCTCGACGGCGGCGGCGGCGCCAACCTGCTGGTCGGCGGCATGCTCTCGGATCGCTTCGTCTTTCGCGCCGAGGCGCGGGGCACCCATGTGGTGGCCGATCTCGAACGCTGGGACCTGCTGGTCTTCGAGGGCTTCGGTTTCGGCTCGGCGGCGGAGGTCCGGGCGCATCTGGATCAGGGGGAGCAGGGGGTGGTGTTTTCCGCCCAAGGCAGCAGCGTTACCCTGCAGGGGGTGGTTCAATCTGATATTCACGATGACATGTTGCTGTTCTAGGGCCGGCCAGTGTCAGGCCAGAGCCGGGCCCATACGGGGCGCGTGCGAAACCCCGTCAAGCCTGTGGCCGGTGAGGGGGGAGTGAGCTAGCTTTGGCAGGTTAGACCTACCTGTAAGCCCGGCTTCCAGGGGTTTCAGAGTTCAGAAGTTCGGAATTTCCCAAGCACCAGAGTAGAAAAACGAAGGACATCATGTCGACCCAGACCCCCACCGCCTTTGAACAGCAGATGCTGGAATACATCAACCGCGCCCGCCTCGATCCCACGGGGGAGTTCGACGCGCTGATCACTGACGCCGCCAGCGGCACCGGCGCCCAGGCCAACATCACCCAGGCGCTGGACTACTTCGGCGTCGACCTCGATCTCTTCAAGCAGCAGCTCGCCGCCTATGACCCGGTGGCGCCGCTGGCCTGGAACAGCGCCCTGGCCGATGCCGCCGACGGCCACACCCAGCTGATGATCGACACCGAGACCCAGGCGCACCAGATCGGCGACGAGCCGGTGCTGCGCGACCGGGTCTTGGCGGCGGGCTACACCGGCTGGACCCGGCTCAACGAGAACGTCTTTTCCTATGCCGAGGATCCGCTGCACAGCCACGCGGCCTTCTACATCGACTGGGGCGCCGGCCCCGGCGGCATGCAGAGCCCGGCGGGCCACCGCAACGCCATTCTCTCCTCGGGGGTGACCGAGATCGGCATCGGCGTCGCCGCCGCCTCGGGCAAAATCGGCCCCTATGCGATGACGCAGGATTTTGGCACCCGCGCGGACTACCAGTCGCAGCTGCTGGGCGTGGTGATCGACGATGCCGACGGCGATGACTTCTACGACATGGGCGAGGGGCTGGGCGGGATCACCGTCACCGCCACCGGCGCCGCGGGCACCTACACCACCACCAGCTGGGGTGCAGGCGGCTACCAGCTGGTGCTGCCGGACGGGGTCTACGAGGTCAGCTTCTCGGGCGCGGGGATTTCCGGCGACCTGAGCTACACGGTGCGCATGGATGGCGAGAACCTCAAGCTCGACGCCATCGCCGACGAGGCGGCGGGAGGAGACCTCGTCTCTTCGGCGGCGCTGATCCAGGGCACGGCGGCGGACGAGCTGCTGCAGGGCACCGGCACGGTGGATCAGACCCTGATCGGGGGGGGCGGGTCGGACACGCTGCTTGGCGGCGCGGGCGATGACGTGCTCTTCGGCGATCATGCTCTCGAGCGCCCGGCCGAGGGCGACACGGTCTACCGGCTCTACCTGGCAACGCTGGATCGCGCCCCCAACCTCGAGGGCTACGGCAACTGGTCGGAGCGGCTGGAGAGCGGCGAGATGACGCTCGAGCAGGTCGCGGCGGGCTTCACCGGAAGCCCCGAGTTCCAGAACACCTACGGCGCGCTCGACAACGAGGGCTTCGTCACCCTGCTCTACAACAACGTTCTGGACCGCGACCCCGATGCCACCGGGCTGGCGAACTGGACCACGCGGCTCGACGATGGCTCCTGGAGCCGCCCCGAGGTGGTGCTGGGCTTCTCGCAGAGCCCCGAGTTCATCGGCAACACCGCGGCGGATGCGGCGGCCTACGGCATTCACCACCACGCCGTGACCGGCGAGACCGTGGCCTCCTGGGGGGACGATGTCTTCCGGCTCTACCAGGCGACGCTGGACCGCGCGCCGGATGTCACCGGCTTCGACAACTGGAGCGGCCGGCTGGCCGACGGGCAGTCCTATCTCGGGGTGGTCGACGGATTCGTGCAGAGCCGCGAGTTCCAGAACACCTACGGCGCGCTCGACAACGGTGATTTCGTCAACCTGCTCTACAACAACGTGCTGGGCCGCGAGGCCGATGCCACGGGGCTGGCGAACTGGACCGAGCGGCTCGACACCGGCATGAGCCGCGCCGAGGTGGTGCAGGGCTTTGCCCAGAGCGCCGAGTTCACCGCCGGCACCGAGGCCGATTACGAGGCCTGGATGCGGAGCCAGGGCACCGATGACGTGCTCGAAGGCGGCACCGGCGAGGATGTGCTGGTCGGCGGGACCCATGCGGATCTGTTCATCTTCACCAGCGGCGGCAGCGCCACGATCGCCGATTTCGAGGGCTGGGACACGCTGCGCCTCGAGGGCTTCGACTTTGCCGATGCGGCAGAGGCGGAAGCGGCCTTCGTGCAGGACGGCGACGACCTGCTGCTGACCTCGGGCGGCTCGGACCTGGTGCTGCTGGGCACCGATCTCGAGCTGATGACCGGGGCGCGGCTCGAGCTGGCCTGAGGGCCGGAGCCGAAAACATTCTCTGATCCGGGCGATCTCGCCCGGATCGATCCTTTCTCGAAGCCTCCCCAAGGGACGCCTGGGCCGTTGCGCGTCGCGCGCGCGGCGGCGCAGGATTCGCTTAAGAGCGCTGCGCCTACCCTGCCTGCCATGAGCCTCCGCGAGGGGGTATCGCGCAGGGAGCCGCCGCATGTCCGATCTGTCCGCCAATCTCTCGCTGCCCTATCTCGCCCCGGCGCAGGCGCAGAAGCACGTCACCCACAACGAGGCGCTGCTGCGGCTCGATGCGCTGGTGCAACTGGCGGTGCTGAGCCGCAACCTTTCCGAGCCGCCCGCCGCGCCTGCCCGCGGCGCGCGCTACCTGCTGCCCGCGGAGGCCGGCGGCGCCTGGTCGGGGCAGGGCGGGGCGCTGGCCTTCTGGGACGGCACGGCCTGGCAGTTCCTTGCGCCGGGGCCGGGCTGGCGGGCTTTCGTGCTCGACGAGGCGGCGGCGCTGGTCTGGCAGGGCGGCGATTGGCAGGAGATGCCGCTGCCCGGCCGGGGCCAGATGCTCGAGCTCGGGGTGAATGCCGCGCCCGACGCGGTGAACCGGCTGGCGGTGGCCTCGGAGGCGACGCTGCTCAGCCACGCCGGCGCTGGTCACCAGTTGAAGATCAACAAGGCTGCGGCGGGCGACGCCGCCAGCCTGCTCTTCCAGTCCGGCTGGTCGGGCCGTGCCGAGATGGGCTGCGCCGGGGGCGATGATTTCGCGGTGAAGGTCTCGGGCGATGGCGCGAACTGGCGGACCGGGCTGAGCGTTTCGGCGGCCACGGGGGTGGCGCATCTGCCGCAGGGCGCGCGGGTCGATGGCGCGCTCTGCGGCTCGGGCGTGCTCGGCACGGTGGCGCAGGCGGCCGGCGAGAGCACCGGCGCGCTGCTCGAGCAGGGCTCGGGCGCCGAGGGCAGCTATTTGCGGCTGGCGGACGGCACGCAGCTTTGCTGGCATAGGCTGACCAGCAGCGCGGCGGGGGCGGTCGGCTGGAGCTACCCGGCGGGGTTTGCCGCGCCGCCCGTGGTGAGTGGCAGCTGTGCCTCGGGCGCGGCGCAGCTGCTCTCGGTGGGCGCGGTGGCCGCGGGCAGCGCCGGGATCTCGGCCTGGGATCTCAGCGGCGCGCGGGTCGCCACCGCCTGCGCGGTGCTGGCGGTGGGCCGCTGGGTCTGACGCCCCGGCCTCAGCTCGCCCGCGGCGCCTGCAGCTCGGCGAGGATGTCCCGCAGCCGCCCGCCGTAGCGTCCGGCGATGGCGTCTACCGAGAAATTCTCCCGAATGTGGGAATAGGCCGCCTCGGCCTTGGCGCGGCTGGCCTCGGGGTTGTCGCGCGCGGCGCGCAGCTGGCGGGCGGCATCGGCGACCGAGGGCTCGGCCCAGAGCGAGCCTTCGCGCACGAAGATGTAGTCGCCCTGCTCGAGCGGCACCTCCTCGTAATCCACCAGCCAGGCGGTCTCGTCCGAGCAGAAGTCCATGTTGCCGGAATAGGCGGTGCAGATCACCGGCACCTTCAGCGCCATGGCCTCGATCATGCCAAAGCCCCAGCCCTCGGACTTGTGCAGCGAGATGTAGCAATCCGAGCCGGCCTTGAGCTGCAGAAGGTCGCGGTAGCTCAGCGTCTCGTTCATCACCACGATGCGCGGATCGCTCTCGATGATCGCGTCGACGCGGTTCCAGAGCGCCACCTGCACCGGGTCGAAGACCTTGGTGCGGTTCTGCGTCTTCACCACCAGCCGCGCCTCGGGCACGCCCTCGAAGGCCTGCTGGAAGGCTTCCAGCACCGCCACCGGGTTCTTGCGCTGCACGAAGGAGAAGCTGTCGAAGGCGACGAGGCAGACGTGGTGGCTCGCATCGAAGCCGAAGCGGGCCTCGACGAAGCCGCGGGCGGTCTCGCGGGTGATGTCGGGGTGCTCCTCGTAGCACATGCCGACGTTGACCACCGGCTTGCCCTCGGCCCCCGGCTTGTAGATCCGCAACCCGTAGTCGGTGGAGACCCAGATCTCGTCGAGCAGCGACATGCCGAGGTAGTGGCAATAGGCCGGCATGTCGAGTTCCCAGAAGAAGTAGCCGATGTTGTAGGCGCCCGAGAAGACATCGGGCTGGTAGGCATAGGCCAGCGGCACGGATTCCGCGTTGAGATGCAGCAGGTTGATCTTGGCCGGGCCGTAATCCTCGATCAGCGTCTCCGAGGAGAAGCCCTCGGGCGCCGGGTTGTCGAGGTCGAAGTCGACGCCGCGCACGTCGAGCCCGGTGGCGCGCAGGATCTCGGCCGAGAGCCGCGTGGCCTGGCCGAGGCCCGAGGCCTTGGCCAGCGGGCCGATGAGCTGCACGTCGACCTCGCGGCGGGCGGGATCGGGCAGCGGCATGGCGGCGGCCTCGAAACGGTTGCCGGCCTGGTCGAAGGTCAGGAAGGCGCGGCTGCCGAGGTCGAAGTACTTGCGGCGCAGCGCCGCGGTGTAGCGGGCGCGGGGCAGGGCAATGGGCTGGAGGGTGGGCTCATCACCCTCTTCGAGGAGGGCGTTGATGAAGAGTTCGAGCTCCGAGGCGCCGCCGGAACCGCCCGGGGCGAGCAGCGCGTCGATCTGCTCCTGCGGGATGTAGCGCAGCAGGTCGGGGCGCTGCGCCGCCTGCAGCAGCAGCACCAGCATCAGGGTCTTGCGGCCCTCGGCGGTCTCGATGTCGAGGAACTTCAGCTTCGGGTTCTCGGCGTGGAAGCGCGCGGCGAACTGGCTCAGCGGGAAGGCGGCGAGCCGGCGTGCCGGGGGCACCTCGCGCAGCGCCTCGGCGACCTCCTCCGGCACCAGGCAGTCCTCGAAGTAGAGCGTGGCCACGTCCTGATGCGCCCACCAGAACAGCACGTCGAGATAGGCGTCGCGATCGTTGAGGTTGAGCCGTCCCAGCATGTCGGGCCGGCCCATGAGCCGCCACCACATGACGCGGGTGAGCGTATTGGTCTGCCCGCCCATGGTCTGCGGCGCGTTGAGATAGGCGATCTGCTGCGCCGAGACCGGGATGCGGTGGTTCTCGCCGCTGCGGTAGGCGCTCATGTACCAGTAGAGGTAGTGGTCCTGGCACTCGAGCCCGGGCTCGACCGGGAAGCGCTCGTTCAGCCGGTAGCGGTAGCGCACGTAATCGAGATAGGCGGGCTGGCCGCTCTGCGGGATATCGGGGACCAGCCGCTCGGTGGTCAGGAGATTGCGGTGCCGGCTCAGCGCGGGCCGCGGCTCGGGCGCGGAGGGCAGGGCCTCGGCGGCGGGGGTCTCATCGAGCAGCGCGCGCAGGGCCGCCAACTCGCGCTTCAGCGCGAAGCGGCAGCGGGTCACCAGGTCGGCCCCGGCGCCGGGCGCGGCGTCCTCGACCTCGAGCTGCAGCCGTCCCAGCTCGATCCCCTCCGGCCCCTCGATGCGCAGGCGCAGCGCGCCGCCGGCCTCGGCGATCTTCTGGTGGTGGATTTCCGACAGGCGGAACTGGAAGCCGCAGGTCGTCTCGCCGCCGGTCACGTCGCGCACGTCCTCGCGCAGCTCATCGGCGACGCGGGCGTCGATCAGGGTGGTCCCGGCGTAGAGCCCGACCGGCACCCGGCCCTTCTTGCTGTCGTGGCGGATCACCCAGCCGCGCAGAACACCGTCATCGGAGAGCCCGTCGAGACTGCCGCGGAAGGCGCCGTGGTACTGGTGGCCATCGGGCGGCGGCGGTGGGCCCTTCAGCACCCGGCGGGCGGTGGAGCGGAGCTTGGAGAGCAGCGGGCTCATCGGGATTTCCTTGGGCAGAAGGGCAGTCGGTGGGGCAGGCGGCTCAGGCGAGTGCGTCGTAGTCGGACTTGGCCATCATCCGCGCCAGGGCGCGAATGTCGGTGCGCGCCTCCCAGCCGAGCTTCTCGCGCGCCTTGGTCGCGTCGCCGATCAGCAGGTCGACCTCGGCGGGGCGGTAGAACTTCGGGTTCACCTTCATCACCAGCTTGCCGCTCTTGCGGTCGGTGGCGGTCTCGGCTTCCCCTTCGCCTTCCCAGGCCAGATCCATGCCCAGCTCCTCGGCGGCATAGGTGAAGAAGTCGCGTATCGTCGTGGTCACCCCGGTGGCCAGAACGTAGTCATCGGCCTCGTCCTGCTGCAGCATGCGCCACATGCCCTCGACGTAATCACCGGCAAAGCCCCAGTCGCGCTGCGCATCCATGTTGCCAAGCTCCACCGCCGCCTCGCCGCCGCGGGCCAGCGCCGCCAGGCCGAGGGTGATCTTGCGGGTGACGAACTCGGCGCCGCGCAGCGGGCTTTCGTGGTTGAACAGGATCCCCGAGCTGGCGTGCAGGCCGAAGCTCTCGCGGTAGTTCTTGGTGATGTAATGGCCGTAGACCTTGGCCACGCCATAGGGCGAGCGCGGGTAGAAGGGCGTGGTCTCGCTCTGCGGCACCGCTTGCACGAGGCCGAACATCTCGGAGGTCGAGGCCTGGTAGAAGCGTACGTCCGGGCGCAGGCTGCGCAGCGTGTCGAGCACCCGCACCACGCCCATGGCGTCGACGTCGGAGGTGTAGATCGGCAGGTCCCAGGAGGCGCCGACGAAGCTCTGCGCCGCGAGGTTGTAGAACTCGTCCATCTCGATCTTCTGGATGGTGCGGAAGATGTTGTTCTGCTCGGTCAGGTCGAACTCGTGCAGGGTGACCTGGTCGGCGATCCCCAGCAGCTCCAGCCGGACAGTCTCGGAATGGGAGATGCGCCGCACCCCGCCGTGGACCTCGTAGCCCTTCTCGAGCAGCAGCTTCGCGAGATAGGCGCCGTCCTGCCCGGTGATGCCGGTGATGAATGCTGTCTTCATGGGGTCCTGCCTCTGAAACGTCCGTGTCCGGGCGGTATGCGCCGCCTTCTTGGTCCCTCTCCTGCGCGGGAACCCGTGCAGGAGCAGGACAAGTCCGTAGATTTGATAGAGGCCCGGTGGGGGGGGATCAAGCGCACAGGGCCAGCACCGTACCCCTGGGGCAAGGTGCTACATGCAAGACACGGCCTGGGGGGGGACCCGCGCAATGATCAGCTGCGCCGCAGCCGGGACAGCACCGCGTTCAGGCGCCGGCGCAGAGGCCAACGCGGGGTGACATCGAGGAGCGTGAGGCCGAGCTGGCGCTCGTCGGGTCCGGCGCCCTCCAGCAGCGGGCTGCCGAAAAGGTCGAAGGCGAGGGTGAGCGCGGTGCTTTCCGCTCCCGGCGCATGGCGCGGCGTCGCTAGCAGCAGGGTGACAGGTGCGGTGCTGGTGAGAACACGCTGCAGAACCGGCTGGCCGGGGCTGAGCAGGCGCAGCGTGCCGGGGCGCTCCGGGCTGGCGCAAAAGGCCCGCAGGGTCAGGCGCAGCGGCACCGGCTCGGGGAAATGTCCGGCGGTGATCTGCAGCGTGGCGCGCGGGCTGCGGGTCCAGGCCGCGCCTGCGTCCGCGGGATCCCCGGTGTGCCAGCCGCGGCCAAGGCGGATCCCGGTGCTCAGCTCGCGCCCTTCCATGGGCTGCTCGAAACGGCTGTGAGGCGGCAGCAGCATGGCGTTCATCCCTCCGGTGTCAGGCTGAGGTCGAAGAGCCCCAGCCCGGCCAGGCCGCGCTCCTGCCCGAGGCCGAGATCCGCCGGGGTGGCCGAGGAGAGCGGCTCGATCAGCAGCACCGCAGGGGCGGCTTGCAGGTCGGCCGCCTGCAGGTCGAGGTCGATCTCCACCGGGGTGCTGCTTTGCCAGCGCGGTTCGGCCAGCAGCCTGCCGTTGCAGGAGATCCGCGCGCCCGAGGGGTGCTCGGGGCTGGCCACCGGGCGCAGGCTCAGAACGAGGCGCTGCGCCGGGGCGCCGGGCAGGATCGGCAGGAAGAGCGCCAGGTGCGGCGCGCGCGATCCGGCGCCCCAGGCGGCACTGGCCTGCAGGCCCGGGGCGAGCAGGGCGCGCTGCGCCGCGAGGCCGAGGTCGATCTCCTGCGGCAGCAGGCCAAAGCTCCAGTCCTGCGGGTTGGGAAGCAGATAGAGCGGGTTGCAAAGCTCGGGGTCGAACAGCCGCGCGAAGCCGAGACCGAGGCCGGGGGGCAGTTCGAGCACCAGCGGCAGCTCGCCTGCCCCATCGAGCGCGCTGGCGGGCAGGCGCAGCAGCAGGTCGCCGGGCAGGCCGGTGCCGGTGACCGGCGCGGCATAGAGACAGGCCCTGCCGCACTGGACGCGCAGCTCGGCGGTCTCGCCGTCGGCGCGTGTGCCGCTGATGCCGAGGTGCAGCAAGAGCGCCTCCTGCCCGGGGCGCAGCGCGCGGTCTCCGCGCAGCCAGAGCTCGGCGCGCGGCGCGGAGGTCCGGCGCAGCCCCTCTTCCGGTGCCTGCCAGCCAGCGCCGAAGCGGATCTTCTGCTCGGTCGCCTCGCTGCCGGCCCGGGCGATCTCGCCGGCGAGCAGCGGTGGGAGGATCTGGTCGGGAGACGTCTCTGGGGGCGTTTTTGGCGGGCTCTGCAGCGCGCGCTGGTAGGCCTCGCCGGTGGCGCGGGCGTAGCCCTCCCAGGACATGTGCCGGGTGACATGCGCGCGCAGCGCCTCGGCGCGGTCGGCGGCGCCCGAGTCGGCCAGCGTGGCCGCGAGCGCCGCACGCAGGCTCTCGGGGTCGGCGGGGTCGCAGTAGCGCGCGAGATCGCCGAAATACTCGCGCTCCGAGGAACGCTCCGAGAGCACCAGCGGCACGCCCGCCGCCGCCGCTTCGAGCGCCGCGAGCGAAGCGCCCTCGGCCCAGCTCGGCAGCACGAAGGCGCGGGCGCCTGCCAGTGCCGAGCGCAGCATCTCGCCGCCGGGCTCGAGCCGCCCGGGGCGGATCAGCCGTTCCCCCAGCTCGGCGCGGATCCGCGCAGCATAGCCCGGATCGCCGTCATGGCCGACCAGCACCAGATCGAGCGGCAGGTCCCGCAGCGCCCGCGCGAGGCTGAGCTGGTTCTTGCGCGGCTCGACGCGGCCGATGCAGATCACGTAATCGCCGGCGCCCGCGGGCAGGTGGGCCTGCCGGAAAAGCGCCGGATCGCCGCCCGGCCAGAGCGCCGCATCGACCGGGTTGTGGATCAGGCTGGCGCGTTCGGGCGGCACCTCCGCGCCGAGTGCCGCCAGCGCCGCGCGCTCTGCCTCGCTGAGGAAGATCACGTGATCGCAAAGCGCCAGCATCTCGCGCACCATGGCGTGATAGCCCGGGGCGATCTCGTGGTGCTGGCCGCGGGTCTGCAGCTGGCGGCGCAGCGCGGCGCGGGTCTGCGGCGGCAGATCCGGCTGCTGCAGGGGCTCCCAGAGCGGCATCTCGCTGAAATCGAGGTAGATCGGCGAGAAGACCACCCGCTTGCCCGCGGCCCTGAGATCGCGCAGCGCCGCCAGCGCGCTCTCGGGCGGCCAGACGTTGAAGAGATGCACGGTCTCCTCGGGGATCTCCGCGGCGCTTTCGTAGAGCCCGGTCTCTGCGGGCCAGCCGATCTGCCGCAGCGCCTCGGCGCTGCGCGGCACCCGCACGCTGGGGCCGCCGAGCGTGCGGTCCTCGCCGCCATGCAGCAGCAGGCGCACGGGGGCGGAGGAGGGGTCGGTTTCGGCCATGCGTCTCTTGGGGGTCTCTTCGGGCGAGGGATGTGCCAAGGTTCTCGCAGAGCCCGCGCGCAGCGGCAAGCGCAGGGCGCCGGGCGGGGCCTGTGGCGTGGCTGCCGCGGCACGCGAGGCTGGCGGCGCGGATCTGGCAAAGCTGGAGCGGGGCGGATAGCTAGGAGAAAAGCATCCGGCGCCGCGCCTTTCGGGGGCGGAGCCGGGCGGGACAGGAGCATCTCTTGAGGCTATTTCTGGCAGCGGCGCGTATCGGACGGAGCCCCTATTTCGACCGCTCCTGGTACGTCCGACGCTACCTGCCGGGCGCGCGCCCGGTCTTTGCGGCGCTGCACTACCTGCGCGAGGGTGCGGCCGCCGGCTTCGATCCGGGACCGGGGTTCAGCACCCGCGGCTATCTCGCCGCCCATCCCGATGTCGCCGCCGCCGGGGTGAACCCGCTCTTGCACTACGAGCGCTACGGCCGGGCCGAGGGGCGCGAACTGACGCCGCCGCTGGGGCCGGTCGCCCGCCCGGAGCGGGAGGGACGGCAGGCCGCCGAGATGGCGGTGATCGTGCATGCCTATCACCTCGAGGTCTTCGACGCGCTGCGCCGGGCTCTGGCGGCCTTCCCCGAACACGCCGATATCTACGTCAGCTACCCGCGCGGCTCGAAGACCCATGACGAGGCGCTGATCCGCGACGCCTTCCCGGGCGCGGTGCCTGTGGCGGTGGACAACCTCGGGCAGGACGTGGGCGCCTTCCTGCAGGTGCTCGAGCGGATCGACCGGCGCGGCTACCGGGTCTATTGCAAGTTGCATTCGAAGATGGGCGACAAGCTGCCCGCGGTCTGGCGGGAGATGCTGCTGCGCGGCACGGTCGGCTCGGCGGCGCGGGTGGCGGAGTTCGAAGCGATCTTCCGCGACCAGCCCGAAGTGCTGCTCGGCGGCGCCCGCGAGCTCTTCCTGCACGGGCCGAGCTACCTGCTGGGAAATGCCGCGGCGCTGACCAAGCTGCTGGAAAAGGCCGAGGTTCCCCCCGACGTGCTTGAGAGCGATTGGGGCTTTTTCGGCGGCACCTTCTGCTGGCTGCGCGCCGAGCTGGTCGAGCGGCTGATGGCCTGCCTCGGTGCCGGGGAGTTTCATCCCGGGCCGGTGCAGCGCGATGGCCAGCTGGCGCATGCCGGCGAGCGGTTGCCGGGGCTCTTGGCTCAGGCGATGGGCGGGCAGGTGGCGCTGGCTTCCTGCCTCGATGCGGAGGCGCCGGTCGAGGTGATGCCCGGGCTGCCGCGGGAGGCACCGCGCCGCAACATCCCGATGACCGAGCTGCTTGGCGGGCTGGGCACGCGCTGGATCACACCGGCGGTGGCGGCGATGGCCGGGGGGCAGGCGCCGGGGCTCGGCGCGGACCGGTGCTACAGCCCGGCGGCGCGGGCCGCGGCACCGGTGGGCGATTATGCCATTCTCACCCCGACCGGCGACCGGCCCGAGGCCTTTGCGCAATGCCTGCGCATGGTGGCGACCCAGAGCCTGCAGCCACGGGAATGGATCGTGGTGGACGACGGCGCGCGCCCGCTGACCGAAGATATCGCGCTGCCGGACTGGGCGCGCTACGTACGCCGCACCCCGGGCCCGCAGGATCCGCCCCACACTCTGCCCTGCAACGTGCTGGCGGGACTGGAGCACCTCAGCGCCGAGCGGGTGCTGATCTTCGAGGATGACGACTGGTACTCGCCGCTCTACGCCGCGTTCCTGCTGCCCTGGCTGGACAGCTTCGATCTCGTCGGGCTCAACCTGATCCGCTACTACCACCTGCAGGGGCGCGCCTGGAAACATGGCTTCCAGCCCGCCCATACCGCCTTTGCCCAGAGCGGCTTCCGCCGCGGCCCGGCGTCGGAATGCCTGGCGCGCGTCTGCCGCTCGGAGAACGACGAGATCCGCCAGCAGGGGCTGATCGACCGCCACTGGTGGCACGGTTTCGAGGGGCCCAAGTACCTCATTCAGGATCATCCGGCGCTGCACCTTGGGCTGAAGGGCGGCACCGGCCGTCCCGGGCTCGCCTCGGGCCATGACCGCGCCGAGGTGGATTACATCCCTGACCCGGAGGGGGCCTACCTTGCGCAGGTGCTGGGGCCGGATAGGGTGTATTACGACAGCTGACTGCGCGCCGGGCTGGTCGCCGAGCAACGGTAAGCCGCGCGACAGACCTCCACGACAGGCGTGCCATCCTCCGCCTGCTTGATGATGAACGCCTTCTGCGCGTCCGTGAACTTCGATGCCTTCATGCATTTCCGTTCCTCTCCCAGCCAAGGCTTCCCTCCGGAAAACTCTAAGCTGGAACGGAGGCGTTTTCGGGGATCACATCAGAGATCGCGGTGTATTATCACAACGTTTGCCGCGCCCTCGCCGATCTTTACGGGGTCGTGCGGATTATGGACCTCTGGTGGAGCGCGCGCTTCGTGCTTGAGGCCGTAACGCCGGGATGGGCAATATAGGAGGCTACCGTGGCCGGAAGTCCCCGCCACGCCCACTGACGGATCTGCTCCTGCAAAGCGCGTGGTCCTCCGCCGGGATCGGGCCGCATCGTTCTGCTTCCCGCTGCTTGTGGCAGGGTCGGCATGGCAGCATCACAGGGCTTCTGGTCCCAGCTGGACCCGAAGGTAGGGAAAGGAGGGTCTCGGGGCGGGGACCGGAAGACACGCTTATCTGGATCCGGCAGGCCTGTTGGCCACCGGAGGGCGGAGATCAGTCAAGCAGCTCGTCGATCGACTTGTACGAACCCGGCGTGCAATACTCGGTGACTTTTTTGCGTTCTCTGTCCTCGAGGGTGCGTCCGAGCAACCTCTGAGCCAGATGTTCCGCTAGGGGAACCGGATCGGCTGCGGCCTTGTCGTAGTTCACATAGATGCAGGGACGCCCGCTCTCGGCGATCAAGCTGGAAATTTTGACGTAATGCGAGGCGTAGGGCCGGATCAGATCTAGCGGATCGCCGCTTCCGGTGTGCTTCAGCTTGCTCGCCGCAGCATCCAACACATTGCGGAAGCTGGCGATAAAGAACGGATTCCGCACGCTGCCTGCGATGGATTCGTAGTAGATGTGCGTGGAGGGATGTTTCCACCCCCAGATCCCGTGGGAGGTATTGTTCTGGGAAATCAGTGCTTCGATGTCCGCGGTGTCGTTGGTCTTGTTGAACCGCTGGTCCTCGTTGTTCTTGGGATTGCATTCCCCCATGTAGATTCCAAGCAGGCGCAGGATGCCGGAGATCATAGAGGTTCCCGAGCGAGGTGGACCGAGGACGATGACGGTGGGCGGCTGCGCGGAATCGGAGGAAGAGACGGTCGTCTCGATGAAGCTAGTCATTAAAAAAGGCCTCTGTCGGTAGTTGGCGAGCAACATCAACGATGTATGTACCACATCTTGCGCCATGCGGCAGTATTAGTGGCAGAATTTGTCTGCATTGGGAGGAATTGTCACCTCGCGTGGTCACAAGCTCCGATCATGTGGGCGCTTTCGGAGACGGGCTGCGACAAGCGTGGGGGCGGGTGCGGCGATACGGGTGGACGGCGAGCGTGCATAGTCTAGACTCGTATAAACCGCCCTTCGCATGTGCCGCGTCCCTACACTTTTTGTGTCATTTCGCCCTGGACAGGGGGAGAGCTTCGGCCTGCTGCGCTGGTGCAGGGGCTGTCACGATCACGTCTGGACGATAGGGCTGGAGACCCTCAGCGCGCATCTTCTCGACCTCAGTGACCGCAGACTCGATATCCGAAAAGTCGATATGGCGCATCTGCCATGGCGCGTAATCCCACCAAGCGCAATTCAGCAGACGCTGGATGATCGCGTCTGGGAACCGCTTGCGGATCTCGCGGGCGGGGACACCGGCGACGATGGCATAGGGCGCCACATCCTTGGTCACCACGGCCCCGGCGCCGACGACAGCGCCGTCGCCGATTGTCACGCCGGCAATCACGATAGCGCCATGGCCAATCCACACGTCGTTCCCGATCTTGGTGCTCCGGCGGGTGGCATCTGTTGCTGCCTTCGCGATGGCGGGAGATGGAGCATCCGCATCGTAAAGGTCTTTGTAAGGGTAGTCGGCACCCGTCGAGATTTTGAAGTTCCCCTGGAAATGTGCCGGGCTGGTGGAGAGGAAGCTGAACGGGTGATCGGTCTGGCCGATGTTCAGGCTGCGGGCGAAAGAGCAATAACGACCGATCTCGGTGACGTAGATGGCGCCATCCGTCGTGTAGGAGAACGCGCCAATCGAGCATTTCCCACGGAAGGTCGTGCGCGAGGTCTTGGCTGGGGGCTCAACGGTCATAGCGGCGCCGAAGGATTGGAGCGTCTGCGGGTTGCAATCCCAGCCGTGACTGACGGCCTTTGCATGGTCTAATTCGGAGACCTTTATCAAGATGTCCCTGCGTTTTGGCAGCGGGCGGGGAATGTTCCGGTGGCGCACGGTCGGATTGCGTGCCGCGAACTCACGCAGCCGCTCGGTTTCCTCCTGCCAGATGTCGAGCCGGTTGCCGAAACGTGCTTGCAGGTTCTTGATCGTCGGCTCGTAGGCCTGGAGGAGGAAGTCCACGTCTTCCGGACGGATCGGCTGAAGGTCGGAAATGCCGGTTTCGATGACGTCCTCGGCGATGGTTGTTGGTCGCCCCTCGTTCGAAGGTGCGAAGGAAACATCGCTGAAGCCCTCGGTGTCGATGTCGAGGAAGCTGCACAGCCTCTGGATGCCCGTGTCCGGGGTCCGGGCAATGTCGCTTTCGAAAATCAGGGTCTCGATCTGATCCATCCCGAAGACCTGCTCCCAGGCATCGAGATGGCGATCGTAAAACCCGATGTCGAGAATCCCGAGCTGCTTTGCGACCTCGTCAAGATGGACCTCCGGCCGGATTCGGTTACGGCTGCCATGGTGCCCATAGGCTGAGATGGCGCGGCGGACCGGGTGGCGCAGCGACAGAATGATCGACACGTCCGGCCCGAGAACGCGTCGGACGCTTTCGGGAATATGCGGATTGTGCATGGGGGGGGGCTGCCGCGGCAGGGCATGGGATTCGGAAGACCAGAAATAGCCGGGGGTCTTTTCGCCGATCCACTTGTGTTGCGGACCCGCCTTCTCAAACCGCCCTAGGTATTCCGCGACATTTTCGGGGGTCTCGCAGTCCAGACGGTTGAAGAACAGAAGTTCGACACGCTTTGGAAGAAAAACCTCACGATGTTTGCGCAGCACATCGTAAATCCAGGTAGACCCTGCTTTCTGCGCTCCGATGATGAGAAAGTTCGGCTTTCGTCCGGGCACGTTTCTTTCCTTCTTACGCATCGAGAGCGAAAGCTTCGGACGCACTCCCTCGGATGTCTCGCGAAGGTCCGAGCGCGTATGGCCCTGTCCCGGATGTGTAGACCTACGCGGTCATGCAGTCTGTTAACGCATCCGGTCTCCCATGCAACTAGGGGGTTGTCAACCGAACTGGACCGGTGTCGGACGACCTTGGAGCGGTGGTGGGTACGCTCCAAGCCGTGCATCTGGGCAGTGCTCGGCCGGAAAATGCATGGCGGCATTCAGAATGCTTGCGGCGCGCGCCTGCGGTGGCCAAAACTGTATGGCGTGCCCGGTGCGCGGGCCTGCCGTTCCAGCCGTTCCAGGCGACCCGCTGCCAAGCTTGGAGGATATGTCATGCACCGAAGAGACGTCGTCCAGAATATCGGAGTTCTCGCAGCCTGCTCCACGCTCTCTCCTGCCAGCGGCTGGGGCAGTCCGCAAAAGGTTCTGCCGGTCCGATATGCCAGCCGGAGGGAGTTGCTAGCGAATATTGCGCAGCTGCGGCACCAACTTGCCGATGGCGCGGAAGTCGGGGTTCCCGGCCTGTCCTGGTTCAAGGTGCCCCAAGCCCACGCTCTGCATGATGCATCGCCGATTCCGGATATGCCGGGCTTCTTGCCGTCCGGCGACTGGTCCGCGCGGCATTTCGGTGCGCGGCTCAACGGGATCGACGACGATACGGTCGCGATACAGGCTGCAATCGATGCGGCACATGAAGTGGGCGGAGGCGCGGTAACGGTAGATGGCGGCATCGCCCGCGTCTCTGCGACCCGCACCGACGAAGCCTATCTGACAGGGGATATGCGCAGCACGCATCGGACCAAGGGTCGCGTGTGTTTGGTTTTGCGGGACAGGGTCAGCATCTCGTTCCGGAATGGGGGCGGACTTATGTCCGACGATCCCAGCCTGACGGTTATCCTGGTACTCGACGCGGAGACGGGCTCGGGCGTTACCGGTCAGCCCGCGCAGTGGGGCAAGGTGTCCGGTGGCTGGATAGAGAAAGGCACCGGGCATGGAATCGCCCTGGCGATATCGAGCGCCGATAAGCGTCTCGGGACTGTCGAATTCGGATGGCTCGAGATCTCCCATGTGGGGTCCTATTGTATTGCTACACAATTCGGACTGGTCGAAAATCTGCGCCTGCACGACCTCTATCTCCATGATTGCGGCGCGGATGGTTTGGACAACAAGAACCGCGGCCTTGTAGGAAGCCGGCAGCCGCAGACGTTCATATCCAACTTTCTCGTTGAACGGCATGGGCAGAGAAGCGGAATAACCGAGAGCGCCGGGGTGGATTGCCGGGGCGGTGTGGTCATGACTAATGTGGTCGTCAGGGATTTCGCCAAGCCAGGACAGGGCAATGTCGGCATCAGGCTTTCATCTTCGGTGGTGTCCGAGGAGGACGACGAATATCGGCCCCCCTCCAGTTTCTCGAACATCTCCAACATCACTATCGATTCCGGAGACCCCTCGGTGGAGGGCAGCATGGGGCTGGTTCTTCTGTCGAGCAGGGGGACAAACGCTAGCAATGTTTCGGTCAGGAACTGTCGGCGCGCCTTTTCTTTCGGGGACGCCGCGAGTGGAACTGGCGACACGTCCGAAGGAGCCTCCCTGACCGGGTTTTCTGCCGAAGGGTGCTGGGACGAGGGCGTCTTCCTGAAAAGCTCCAGGGTCACGCTGACGAACGGTACCATTTTGGGGGCCAAGGATTCCTTCTCAGCGAAACGTGAGAACCTTGCCGCTGCGAACGGACGTCTCGAGCTGCAGCGGCCTCACAGGGCCGATGGGCTGAAGGTCTACCGCAATGGGTCTCTTTTGAGCAGTCCGGAGCATTACCTTGCGGAGGGTGAGGGCGATGCGGAAGCGGTAAAAAGCGTGACGTTTCATGAGCCGCTGACACAGGACGACCGGGTCGAGGTCGTCACCGAGACACTCGGTGCGTACCATGTCCTCGGAGAGGAGTGCCATCTGAGCGGGTGCAACGCCTATGATGCCCGCAAGCCGATCTCGGGAAGCGCCCCTCCGCTTGTCTCCGGCGGGAGCTTATCGGGGCCCATGCCTTGGAGGGCCGTTCTGTCCTTTGCCGAAAAGGAGGCAGAAGATCGGGATATAGCCTCACGAGGCCTGTTCTTCTTAGAGGGCTCTCATGTCAGGGTGGTGTGCGACATCCCGCTTTCTCCCAGAGCGGATATGGCGGGATTGTACCTTCATGGCCTGCCCTATCCAGGCAGGTCCGACAGGGTGTCTGACATGACAGCTATCCGCACTCTGGGAGGGGCGCAGATCGTCTGGCCCGGTGGGTTGATCCCGCTTTCAGCTACTCTGGCCCCGGGGGAAGATCGGGTTTCCTTCGCCCCGGAGACGACATCCCCGTCCCGGCCCCCGGATATCCTGGGGGGCCGGGACGGGGATGTCTTGCTGTCGGTTGATCTTGTCTATCCCATCCGGGGGGCTGTATGGAAATGATTGCCGACGTAAGGGCCGTCGGAATGTCGCAGATGGCCTTCTGTTGGCTCTGTAGGTGTCCGGCGCTCCTTGCGATTGTCTGACGATGCGGTCATGCGGCGGATGAGTTCGTCATAGGCGTGCAGGCTATCGCCCATGAGCCCGTGCTTCTCCACCCACGCCCGCAGTTCGGCACCATCCACCCGGTTCGCGGCCCCGGCGGTTATGCGCGCGCTCAGCGCCTCCACCCATGCCTCGGTCTCGTTCGCCACCGTCTCAATATGCGGCGCATTTTGCGCGAGAGGCCGGTAGACATCTGTTTCGGAGGCCAGAGTCGGCAGCCCGAGCCCCGCGTATTCAAGACCCTTCAGGGAGGATTTACTCGCGTTGAACGACGTGTCTCGCAACGGCGCGACGGCGAAATGGAACCGGGCGGACTGTTCGCGCAGCCATGGCACGAAGTTGCGGTAGCTTTTCATCCCGTTCGGAATTTCAAGGGTTTCCACATAGTCTGGAAGGGACGTGTCGAAGCTAGTCGAAATCCCGATCAGCGTCAGACGGAACTCGGGATGCCGGGCGTGGATCTCCTCAAGTGCGGGCATCAGAAGCTTGAGGTCGTCGCCATGGGTGGGGCTGCCCATGTAGAGCGCACGCACGGTGTCGCCGAGAGACGGGGCCGGAGGTGTTGAGCGCCAGAGCCGGTCGCTCAGGAGATTGGGAAGCAGCGCGACGTTGCGGTTGATGTCGCGCATCTTCTCGAGCAGCGGCTGCGTCGAGACGGTGATCATAGCAGCATCTCTAATCAAGCGGCGCAGGAACGGCGCGTAGTCGGCATAGGTTTGCTCTGGATCCTTGTCTTGGGGGACATCTAGCAGGTCGTCGTCCAGATCCAGAACGAAGGGGATGTTGCTCTCTGCGAAGGCCGCGCGCAGCGGATCGATCATCGGACGGGGAATGGCGGTCCGTTGCAGGATGGCGCCGTCAAGATCTCCGCGTCGGACAAGTGCGAGAAGCGATGCGGGGCTTAGGCGGATATAGCAGACGTCGCGGTCCACTGAGTTATGCGTCCGAGCCCAAATACGAATCTGCGTCGACGCGTTGGCATTGCGTAGGTCCGCGTTTTGCGGGCATACGACACCAATCCGGGTTATGTCGCGGGCACCGGGGGTCATAACCTTGCGATAGACATTCAGGTATTTGGCGCCCATCAGGCGCGTGGTGTTACCCCGTCCATAGCCGCGCTGCCACGCGTTGACGGCGGCAACCCGCTCCTGCATTTCCTTGTCGTCGAGTGCCAGCTCCAGGATACGCTCGTAAAGAGCCGGAATATCGGAGTGATCTAGAACCCAGCCGGCACCGCTGTTACGGACTCGCGTGGCGACGGTGGGGTAATCGAAGACCAGGGCGGGCAAGCCGATCGACCAAAGCTCTGTCAGCGTATGACAGTAGGTTTCATCCCAGATCGAAAAGATGCCGCCCAGGTGAGGCTTGATCTGTGCTGCCTTTTCTTTGAACTCTTCCCGCGTGTAGGAGCCATGCAGGATGATCTGCGGATGGGGTTCATAATTCTGGGCGTATATCTTGCCGAGAATGTGGAATTCCAGGTGCTTGGATCTGTCTTGCCGGACCAGATCCTGGATAACCCGCAGCCCCTTGGCTTCATCGATGTTGCCGGGCATCAGGATGCGGATTTTCTGATCACCATCAGGGGTGCTGCGGACTGTGCCGAAATCCGGAAAATCACGACCGTGCGGAATTACCGAAAACCGTTCTGCGGACACTCCGGGAAGATGCGACAGGATCCGCGCCCGGGCACTTTCGGAGGTGGTAATGAAGGCATCGCATTGGCTTAGCGCCTCAGAAAAGCGTTGTCGCCATGTATGAACCCACCCGTCTCGCAGCCGCGGCAGGCTGTTTTCCGGCCAGAGCTCTGCCTTGCAGTCGCCTTGGCCGGCGGTGCAGGTGCCCCCGCAAAAGCGCTGTTCGGCGTCGATCAGTTTGACGGTCGGGCAGAGGGCATAGAAATCATGGAAGGAGAACACGGTCCGGATATCGAGTTCGCGCGCAATCCGCGGCAACGACAGGCCGTGCCAGCCCAAATGACGCATGTGGAGAATGTCCGGATCGAGCGTGGTAAGCCAACTCGTCACGACTGCATCATACTCGGTGGAACCGTGCGAGATCGGATCCACCGGTTCCGTCAGCCGGTGTTGCCGTAGCGTGACCATCCTGCCCTCGACCAGCCGACTGAGCTCTAAGATATGCGAGTCGCAGCGTAGCAGCCAGCCATCGAGCGCATCGTCCAGGGCATTCATCAGATCGCGGTTAGTCTGAGGCGTTCCGCCAGTCTTGGTGGACACTACAAAGAGCACCCGGGTCTGGCTCATCTCCGGCATGGTACAATCGCGCAGCGCCAATGCGGCGCGATGGCGGGCCATCAGGATATCCGGGTGTTCTTTGTAGACAGCAGTAAGTTTTTTGTATTCAGGATAGCGCGCATCGACGACTTCGCGCCCCTGTCGCATCAAGTCGGTCTTTGTGTCGCCGAAGCTCTTGGACCGATCATGAAACACATAAGTGCGATCGTCGATCAGGTTGTGCCAGCCAGCACGTCCAGCGCGCATGCAGAAATCGTTTTCCTCTCCGTAGCCGCGTGGGAACGCTTGGGCATCGAGCAGGCCGATATCATCCATGCAAGCGCGGGTGATATACATGCAAAAGCCGTTCCCGGTTGGAACTGCGGGGTAAAGGCCTAGGCTGCGGCGGCGAAAGGCCCGGGCATAGGTGACCTCGTCGACGCCGGCGGGCAGCTCGTTGTCGTTGCCGATCGTCGGTGCTGAAAAGGCTCCAGCACGATCCGACATCGCTGTGACAGTGGCGACCCGGGGTCGCGAAACGACGGCTGCGCGCAGACCCGCGACCCAGCGGGGAGTCACCCGTGCATCCGAATTTAGGATGATGACATCTGCGCGCCCGGTTTCGTTAAGGCCCCGGTTGACTGTCCGGGTGAAACCCATGTTTTCGTCGTTGTGCAGGACACGCATGTTCGCATGGGCTTCGGTCCCCGAAAGGATTTCCATGATCGCGGGTTCCGGAGAAGCGTCGTTCACGAACAGGATATCGACCCATTCCGGTGTGTAGGCGGCCAAGCGCTCGATGCAGATTTCGAGATCTTCAGCAGCATTATAAACGGGAACGACAACCGCAAGAGGGTAAGGCGCGCTCGACAGCCACGCGTTCACCGTTTGCGGGCAGTCCTTGCCGGTGACGGTGATGATCTCCTTGTTGTTATTTTGCGACCGACCGCATTGAATAGTCTCTGTCACCGAGGTGCCGTTCGGAAGCTGGACGGTGACAGTGTGATCGCCAGGTTCGAGGTGCTCGAGGTTGAAGGAGGTTGCGAAGCCACCTATCCCTTTCGAGACGCCGGCGCGCAGCAGGTCGTTTCGATGGATGTTGTTGCGCAGGGTGCAATAGGGCACGCCGTCGATCAGAACACGCACGTCGAAGATACGGTCGGTCTCACCGGTATCGACTGCCCAGCCCTGAAGGTGGCGCTGCGAGAGCTTCTCGAATGCGAACTCGTAGACAGGCTTCAGTGCAGGGGCATTAGCCGCAGGGAAGACGGGCTGATTTCCCTGCGCGGCATTTGGCTGCACCGAGACGGTCCCGGCGGTAAAGGTCTTGATCTGGCTGAACAGCGGAGTGTTGACGCCCGCCGGATGGACAGAGACCTTGACGCTCCCGTGTAAGGGAGGGGTCAGGTCGTTCAGCGCAATATGGAAGCCGTAAAAGCCGTTACCGAAGCCGGCTTCGCGGACGTCGGGGCGCTCGAGGTCAGCGGGAATGCCTGACGCGATAAGGGTCCCGTTCAGGTAGATATCGACGGACTGGGGCCTGTCGTCGGTTCTACGCTTGAGCCATCCTGCCAGAACAGTCTCGTTGAAGAGATCAATGTTACCGTAAAAACTGCCAGTCTTTCGACGCACGAGTTTTTCTTGTAGTTGGCTGACGGCCGTCCCGATTTTCATTGTTGAAACCTTTAAGCATAGAGCACTTACGATGTGGCCTTGATAGTGTGGCGGGTGATCCGGGGTGCAGGGTTATCCCCGCAGCAGCCCCATAAGATAGCGCCCGTAGTCATTCTTGCGGAACTTCTCTGCGCGGACCGCCAGTTGCTCGCGGTCGATCCAGCCTTGGTCGAAGGCGATCTCCTCGGGGCAGCCGGCCTGCTGGCCCTGACGCTTCTCCAGCGTGCGCACGAAGTTGCCCGCGTCGAGCAGTGAGCCATGGGTGCCGGTATCGAGCCAGGCATAGCCGCGGCCCATGCGCTTCACGTCGAGCTGGCCCTCGTGCAGGTACATCTCCAAGAGCGTGGTGATCTCCAGTTCGCCGCGCGGCGAGGGCTGCACTTGCTTGGCCCGCTCCGGCGCCGTGCCGTCGAGGAAGTATAGCCCGGTCACCGCGTAGTTCGAGGGCGGCACCTCGGGCTTCTCGATGATCGAGGTGGCGCGGCCGTCCGCATCGAAATCCACCACGCCGTAGCGCTCGGGATCGGCGACGCGGTAGCCGAAGACCGTGCCGCCGCTCTCGCGGGCGTCGGCCTGGGCCATCATCTCGGGCAGCCCGTGGCCGTAGAAGATATTGTCACCCAGCACCAGCGCTGAGGGTGCGCCGTTGAGGAACTCCTCGGCGAGGATGAAAGCCTGCGCCAGCCCGTCGGGGCTCGGCTGCACCACGTAGGTGAGCGAAATCCCCCATTGACTGCCGTCGCCGAGCGTACGCTTGAACTGCTCCTGATCCTGGGGTGTGGTGATCAGGCAGATCTCGCGAATTCCGGCCAGCATCAGCGCGGATAGAGGATAATAGATCATCGGCTTGTCGTAGATCGGAAGCAGTTGTTTCGACACGCCCATGGTGATGGGATAGAGCCGCGTGCCGGAGCCGCCGGCGAGGATGATACCTTTGCGCTTGGTCATCTTGGAAATGTACCTCAGTCGGGAGAAGGCGTGGGAAGGGAAGCAGATGCGCGCCGAAATGCGCCGCATAGAGGGTCATATCGCCGGCGTCGAGCCGGTCATGCGCAGGTAGTCGGCCACTATGGTTCATCTCTGCCAGTGCGGCGATAGGGACATCGGCGAAATCGCCCTCGCGGATCACTTCGAACTGGTCGGTGCCATGGCCGGTGAGGCCGGGCGCGCCCTGCATGGTCAAGCCGATCGTATCTTGCAGGATCGGGGTGGCCTCGAGGGACCGCTCCAGCGCTAAGACATGGCTGCAGTGCTCGTAGACCAAGAAGTCTTGCTGCGGAGGCCAGTGCCAATTGACCTTCAGTGGAACCTGCCCGTCGAGCAGGGGGACGACGTCGTGGAAGGTCAGCGCATCGGGATCAAAACCGTCGCTGGTCAGCCGGTAGAGCTGCCAGAGCTCGGGGGTATTCTCGACGGTCTTGTCGAGAAACACGCTGGCCAGACGGACGTGCGGGTAGCGCAGCACTACAAAGCTGAGGGGCGCGCGCACCTGTTCGGGCAGGATGGCGGCGAAAGTGCTGTTGTTGAGGTGGAGCCAAGTCCTGTCTTCGGGACTTTCGATACACTTGTTGGCCACCGCCATCGAATAGCGCAGCCTCGAGCAGGCGTTCTTCGGAATGAATCTGTAGACCGCGCCGGAACAGTGATGCACCAATGCGTAATGGGCTGCGAAGCCATGCGTCTTGTTCTGTGGCAGGGTCACATCCTCGGAGCGGACGTAGCGCAGCAGGTCCGTCATTGTCCGGAACTTCCCGCATCGGTGCCGCTGGCGGTATCGGTTGCCGCGGCACCAAGCGGACGAGCTATAAGCATCGCCCGGAGCGTGGCATCTGTGAGGTCTGCCGCAGAAAGGCATGACGGCTGCGGCTTGGGAATACGCCGCAGCTCTTTCGTTGTGACCAGGATTGTCTTTCCGGGAGTTTGCAGCGTCACATCCTACTCCGTTCTCGGGGCGATCCCGTAAGGTTCGTACCGGAAGCGATCAAAATCTGCACTGTAGATGCGGGCTATACGGACTCGATCCGGGCGAGTCATTTTTAAAGACGAAATTCCGCTGTTCTGTTCAGCGAGGATCTCTGCAACGCTGTTGCTTTGGCCGATATGCCGTGGCCCCTGCGCGTCGCCTGAGAGCCTGTCCAGCCAATCGACCAGATGATTAAGCCCGTCTTCGAGGCGGAAGATTCGACAGTTGGGGGGGACAATATCATCCATCGGGCGGAAATGGCCATCAAAGGCAAAAGGCTCTGTCCGTAGAAGCTTCGGCAGGCCCATAATCCAGCTCGACAAGCTGGTATCGGGGGGGATGCGTCCCAATCCGTCGCGCTGGACGCGAAAGGCGCTCATCAGGCGGTCATACGGATGTCTTACGACTGCAAAGCTGGCGTCGAAGAAGTCTCCCGGGAACAGCCTAACCTGAGCGTCGGCCGGGATGTGTTGGGGGGAACTGTTGGTCCAGCGGAAGCGCTTGGGGGTCTGCCGGTATTTCCGGTCCAGAAAAGCTAATGGTCCAAACCGTTCCTCCAGATAGTCCTCGATCGACGAGCCGGCGCATTTTGGCACATGGGCAAAAAAGCACAATCGCGATCCGATGCGGATGATCGGCACGTCAGCGTCCTTTTCCGAGGCGTTCACCGACCCCCGCGCGGGCCTGCAGCGGGTGCCACCAGGCCTCGTTGTCGAGATACCATTGCACGGTTTTCTCGAGGCCTTCCTCGACGGTCACCGAGGGGCGCCAGCCGAGCTCTTCGCGGATGCGGCTCGGATCGATCGCGTAGCGCGCGTCATGGCCCGGGCGGTCGGTGACGAAGCAAATCTGGTCGGCGTAGGAGCCGCTCTGCTTCGGGCGCTTGGCGTCGAGGATGGCGCAGAGGGTCTTCACCAGCTCAAGGTTGGTGCGCTCGTTCTCGCCGCCGATGTTGTAGCTGCGGCCCAGCTGGCCCTTTTCAACCACCAGCAGCAGCGCGTCGGCGTGGTCCTCCACGTAGAGCCAGTCGCGGATGTTCTCGCCAGTGCCGTAGATCGGTAGCGGCTTTCCGGCCAGCGCGTTGAGGATCACCACCGGGATCAGCTTTTCCGGGAAGTGGTAGGGCCCGTAGTTGTTCGAGCAGTTGGTCAGCACGACGGGTAGCCCGTAGGTCTCGTGCCAGGCGCGCACCAGGTGGTCGGAGCTGGCCTTGGAGGCCGAATAGGGCGAGCGCGGATCGTAGGGGGTCTCTTCGGTGAACTGCACCGAAGGATCGGCGGGCAGCGAGCCGAAGACCTCGTCGGTGGAGATGTGGTGGAAGCGGAAGCTCTCGGGCTTGCCCTGCGCTGTCCAGTAGGCGCGGGCGGCTTCGAGCATGTTGTAGGTGCCGGTGATATTGGTCTCGATGAAATCGCCGGGGCCGTCGATCGAGCGGTCGACATGGCTTTCCGCCGCCAGATGCATCACCGCATCGGGTTTATGGGCGGCGAAGATCCGGTCAAGCGCGGCGCGGTCGCGGATGTCGGCCTGCTCGAAGGCGTAGAGCGGGCTGCCGGACACCGAGGCGACGTTGTCGAGGCAGGCGGCATAGGTGAGCGCGTCGAGGTTCACCACCTCGTGGCCGCGGGCAATGGCAAGGCGCACCACCGCCGATCCGATGAAGCCGGCGCCGCCGGTGACCAGAAGTTTCATGCCTGGGAGTCCTCAAAGGTGAAGGGGCTGTCGAAATCGGCCAGCAAGGGGGCGGCGGCGTCCTTTTCTGAAAGCACCGCGCCGCTCGTGTCTATGCCCCAGTCGATGCCGATCCCAGGGTCGTCGAAACGCACCGCGCCGTCGCACTCGGGGGCGTAGTAATCGGTGCATTTGTAGATGATCTCGGTGTCATCCTGCAGGGTGATGAAGCCATGCAGGAAGCCCTCGGGGATCAGCAGCTGGCGGCCGTTCTCGAAGCTGAGCTCATAGCCCACCCATTTGCCATAGGTCGGCGAGCCCTTGCGGATGTCCACCGCCACGTCGAAGAGCCGCCCGCGCCCGCAGCGCACCAGCTTGGCCTGGGCATGCGGCGGCGCCTGGAAGTGCAGCCCCCGCACCGTGCCGGTCTTCGCCGAGAGCGAATGGTTGTCTTGCACGAACTCATAGTCGAGCCCCTGCTCGGCCATCCGCGCCTTGTTCCAGCTCTCGGAAAAGAACCCGCGATTGTCGCCGAACCGGCGGGGGGTGAGGAGCTTCACCCCGGGGAGGGCAGTTTCTTCTATTTCCAGCATAAATCTTAACTTTTCGCGTCCGCTACAGTCTCGTGGTTTGTCTACAGAGGAAAGCGCCGCGGAAAAAGGGGCGATCCGCCCTGAGCGCTTATTCCATGAGCGAAGTGCTGCTTCCGTGGGCGCGTGAGGCAGGAGACGCGTCGCCCTTGCTCTTGCAAATGTCGCGGTGCGCAGCCCATAAACCGGCAAAAGGAATTGTGGGACGACCCTTATGAAAATCGCAGTTATCGGCACCGGTTACGTGGGCCTTGTCTCGGGCGTGTGTTTCTCCGACTTCGGCCACGAGGTGGTGTGCGTCGAC
>NZ_JAAGOV010000051.1:0-49640 GCF_010500785.1 Salipiger sp. PrR003 | reverse complement strand
TGCGGACATGCCCTCGAGCGCCTGCCGCTTCCAGGTGTTGATGAGGGTCTGATGCACGCCGTGCTTTGCCACCAGTTCGGCGACCGTCAGCTCGCCACGGATCGCCCCAAGCGCCACCTTCGCCTTGAACTCGGCGCCGTAAGTCTTTCGTTTGCCAGCCACGCTGTTCTTCCTCGCCATCGTTGGCGGCAAGCTTAGCAAAGTGTCCGATTTTCAGGGACCACCTCGCACCTCCGCACGGCGGCACCGAGCCCTGAGGCGTCATTTTGGCAGAGCGTAGTTGCGTAGTCAGCACCGATGGCAAAGTCGTATACCGGCCACTCGCGGCTGGATCAGCATGCGCCCGAGGTGACTGCCACAGACCCCGGAGGCCTGCTCAGCGACCGTACTCGCGGGGCGCGAAGTTAATTTCCCGGCGTACCTGCGGCTGTTCGGCCGGACGGTCGAGCCGGATCCGAATGGCCTGCGGCGCGGTTTCGGTGTGCAGAACCAGGGTCTGCCCCTCGGGGTGCTCGGCGGCGAACATGCGGACCTGGCTTTCTGCGGGTGACAGCCAATCGGGTCCGCGGTCATGGGCATAGAGCGCGGCCTGCCCCGAAAGCTCTTCCGGCGCCGACCAAGTGATCAGGTCATCCTTCTGTCCACTGTAGCGCAGTATGTAGGTGCCTCGCATGTCCCCGGGATATAGTTGGGCCCGCACACAATTGCTGTCGACCGAAGCGCGCCCGTTCTCATCCGCCGTCATCTCGATGAGCTGGGTCGTGGAGGGATACCAGGCGAACTCGGCCGTGATGCGGGACATCTGGTCCAGCATGACGGGGCCGATCACATTCGGCGTCACCAGCGCGGCGGATCTCAGGCTGTCGGGATAGCCGAAATCCGGCTGGGCATAGACGGGACCGACATGGGTGCGGATGTCGACCGGCTCTCCGGCCTCGTCGAACAGGCGCAGGTCGCTAAAAGTCATCCTTCCAGCCTGGACGAAGCTCCTCAGGTCCGCAGGGATGGCCAGAATGGCGGGCGCGCCGAAAAATTCGAATGTCGGCGCGTCTCCGAATATCTGGTCCGTCGTCGCGGGGGGCAGATCCGCTGGCGCTGTCACTTTGTCGATGTCGCGGGGCCAGTGGCTGCCTTCGGGGGCGAAACTTGCCTGCCGGTCCACCAGTGGGGTCAGGACGGTCGTACGACGGGAGGGCAGTTGCTGCCCATCGACCATCAGCGTCGTTTCCCGCGTGACCACCTGGCGAATTACCCATCCGTCGGCGCGATCCAGAACGGCGAGCCCGGCGATACGGTGGCCGCGCGTGCGCCAGCGGCGGGGATCATTGGCATCGGGGGCGGTGTCTGGCCCGACACCCCCAGCGAAGGCAACGCGCACCTCCGTGTCGGTCACCCCTGTCACGCGCACATCGACGTTCCGGTAGCTGCCAAGTTCCGGCAGGGTGGTGGTCCAGCCGTCCTCGGCCTGGACCGTGATCGGGAAGGCGGGGCTGGCGAAGGGATCTGAGAGGGCGGCGTGCAGGAGCCCGGCCTTGGCACCGGCGCCCCGTTCCACCTCGGGCGCGGCACTGGCGAAGTTGCGATCCGCATGGTCGCGGGCGATCGTCGTGTCATAGCCCGCCCGTTGCAGGGCCGTTAGAGCGTCCGACCACTGCCTTGGCGCTGAAGAGCTGGTGTATTCCCCATCCTCCCGCAGCTCCACGCGCGTTTGGATCGTGTGAACCGCGTCTTCCGTCGCCGTCACGTCCAGGTAAGCGTCGAGACAACGGCCATAGAGCGCGTCGAAGGCCAGCGGGCGCGCCTCGTCACCCACGGACAGGCTGTAACTTCGCGTGCTCTCCGGGTCTGGCCGGAAGATCACGGGTTCGGAAAGGGCCGGGCCGGCCCAGAGCAGCGGTGCGATTACGACGACTAAGCGCATGGGAATTCCTTTCATGGTCAGCCGAAATCACCATTGATCCACATCCAGAGCACTGCCGCCATCCCTGCCATCGTCAGCAGCAGGTAGGCGCCCACCACCGGCGCGACGATCGGCCAGATCAGGCCGTAGAGAAACCTATGGCGACGAAAGAACGGGCGTCGTTGCCCGTCCGTGTGCGCGAAGGCCAGGGCGATGACGCCGATCACCGCGATCCCCTGCCAGCCGCGAAGCAGGAGGGTCAGCCCACCCTGTGCGACGGGGATCATGTCGGACTGCAAATCGGGCGCAGGGTGTCGGCCGTCAGCCGATCCCGTGCAATGGCGGCTGTGTCGAGGCTGGCCGGCAGGCCCGTTTCCGTCAGTGGATCACCCATTCCATCCCCCCTGGCCGTCCTGCGGCGCGGGACCGAAGCGGTTGTCATGCGGGTCGCCCTTTCGCGCCAGCAGCACGACGAGCCAGATCGTCGAGACAAGCGACACCGCCGGAAACCCCAGCATGATGGTGTAGATCCAGCCTTCGGAGTTGCCGAAGGTGGGGATCTCCGCCATCGGCTGCGCGGTCAGGCCGCGAACGGCGAAGGCACCGACGAGGAAGATCAGCGACGCGATGCCCGGCAACAGCAGCCACCAGCCGCGCCGGTTCACGTCGTGCAACCGCCGCCACCCCGCCGATGTCATTGGCAGGATGGTGACGACGACAAGGAACACGCCAAGAGGATGCCGACCGTCGAAGAGGATGTAATCCAGCGCCCCGGTGACCCAGGTCGCGATCACGAGGGCCAGCACAAAGAACCAATATTCCGCGCGAGAGGCCCGTCCGCCGAAGCGGATGAACTTGCGCAGGCAGGTGCGGAGAGCTCGACCGAACGTCATTCCGGCCCCACCGGCAGGTCGGTCCGGATCAACGAGCCGTCCTGCCACAGATCGCGCACGACCGGGCGGCCATCCTGATAGTAGGTGGTGTAGCCGTCACGGACGCCGTCGCGCCAGGCCTGCACCTCGTCCACCGCACCGTCGCGGGCGAAAATGTAATGCAATCCGTCTTCCTCGCCCATGTCATAGTGGAGGACGTCGGCCGGATGACCATCTGCGCCGATGATGGTCCAGCGCCCGTCGCGCTTGTCTTCGGCGTAGCTGCCGGAGTGGAGGTCCTCGAGGTTCCCGGAGATCTCCTGCCACGGGCCGGTCTTTTGGCCCATGTCGTATTGCCCCACTTCGAGTATCTCGCCAGCGGGGGCAAAGGATTCATACGGCCCGTCCAGCGTTCCGGCGGCATAGGTCACGCGCATCCGCACCTTTCCGTCCAAGCCCAGAGTGCGTTGTTCGCCGTCCAGCCGCCCCTGGGAGTCGTAGGTCTCCAGTTCCACTAAAGGCGTCGTCTCTTCTCGCCGCCATTCGCCGACACGCTTGCCTCGGTCGTACATGCCCCGGTCCAGAACCTTGCCGTTCCATGTGCGGGTGAAGAGCCCGTCGGGCTGGTTGTCGACATAGGTGAAGCGGGTCACGTCGCCTTGGATCGGGTCCGTGCTGATGTAGAGCCCCTGCATCTGGCCGTCGATCACCTCTGACCGGTCGATCAGTTCGTCCTTCAGGTGACGGGTGGTCAGGCGATAGCCCTCGGCCCTGATGTCTGTTTCGGTGAAGTCCCCCTCGTATTCCGTCAGTTTCTCGCCCCATCCATGGCCATCGACCTGCACGGGTTCGCGCACCAAGATCAGCGTGTCGTCCTTCCAGCGCCGTTCGCGCAGGAAGTCGCCCGCATCGCTGTATTCGGCCTCGCGCGTCAGCACGCCCTCGCGCGACCAGCGCCGCGACAGGCCCACCTCGCGTCCATCGTCGAAATGCCGCAGGGAACGGCGCGCTCCGGATGGCCAGAACTCGATATGCGGCCCGACGGGTTTCCCCATGTCATAAGCGCCCTGCATAGTCAGGTTGCCATCACGGTCATAGTCGCGGAAGTCGCCGTCGCGCTCTCCATCGGTCCAGTGTACTTCGGCGGCAAGCTGGCCGTTTTCGTGGAATTTTCGCTCGACCCCATCTATGCGGCCCGCGACATAGAACTGCTCCTCTTCCAGCTGCCCAGAGGGGTAATAGAGCCGCCAGGGACCATCCAGTTCGCCACCGCTGCGCGTGATTTCCCGCGCAAGCGTGCCGTCGTCGTAGAAGTCCCTCTGCACGCCATCTGCGACTTGGGCGAAGGCGGGCGTCGCGAGACAGAGAAGCAGGGCTGCGGTGCGGATCATTGCGGCGCCTCCTCCGGCACGGGAAGGTCGGGGAAGGTCACGGTGAAGCTGCGGGTGAAGGGATCGGGGCGGCTGACGGCGTGCAGGATGCGGGCGGGCGTGCCTGCGACCCGCAGCGTGCCATCCGGGAAGATCGCCCAGTTGATCTTGTCGGACAGCGCCAGGCCCCGCCCGTTAGGGGTGACCAGCGCCAGCGCGTCGCCATGGGCGTCCACGAAGCGGATTTGGTCGATCAGTTGCGCGTAGGTCAGCTCGGGCGAGATATCCAGCGCCTCGAAGTCGATCCGCCACGGGCGGTCGGGATCAGGCTGCGCCTCGGCGTCCTCCCAGGTCACGGTGGCGTCGCAGCTCAGAGTCACGTCCTGCGTGCCGTGTTCATAGAAATGCGTGCGGATGCCATCGGGCGTCTGCATCTGCAACAGACGGGTGCCGCCGTAGCCATCGGTGTTCGGGGTGGCCTCGGCAAAGACCGCCTCCGTTTGCGGCAGCGCGAACTTTGCGGAGCAGCGTGCGGCCTGAAGGCTGCCCATGCGGAAGTGCAGCGCGGCGACATCCAGCCCCTCGGGGCGCACATCTTCCAGGCGCGGCGGCGGGTCGCCCTTGAACAGCAGCACTTTGTCGGGGGCCCGGTCAGGGTCCGTGCGCCGTCCGTTGTCGGTCTGGAACGTCATCTCGCGCGTGGCGGCGGGAGTGTCGGCGTGGCGGTTCACCCGCACGGACAGCGTGGGCGCGGATGCGTCCGTCTGGATCGCCACCCGGATACCGCTGTAATCGGGAGAGGCGATGCGGCGGGCAAGGCTTTCGGCCGGCGTCAGCCAGCCCGGCCCGCGATCGGCGGCATAGATCATGCTGCCCGCGTCCGTCTCTGCGTCCACGGCCCACATGAAGTCGTCGCCCTCACGCCCCGACAGGATCAGGTCGAACCCCTCGTCGGTTGGCGACAGCGTCGCGGTGGCGCCGTTCTTAGTCACCTCGGCATAGCCGGACTCGTCGGGGGTCAGCGTCATCGTGAAGGGCGTCGCCGGATACCACGCCACCTTCGCCCGGATCTCGGTCGCCTCTAGCACATCAGGTAAGATCTGCTTCTGCTCTGTCGGGATCAGGAGGGTAGAGGTGAAGGACGGATCGCCATCTTCCTCGTGATAGTTCGGCAGGGTGATGGGCGGCAGTGCCAGCATCGGCATGTCGACCGGCCGATCGCCCCGGAACACTTGCGGACCGCTTAGCACCAAGCGCCCGGTATTGGCCATGATCTCATGCAGGTGGGTGAAATCCAGCGACAGCAGGTCGTTCTCCAGGCGCACGCGCCCCCGATCGTGCGGGAAGATATCGTCCTCGGTCGGGAGCGGCTCCGTCGCGGGAAAACTGTCGGGCATGGTCTGCCAGTCAGGCGTTTCAAAAGTGTAATCAGCATGGAGCGGGAAGGGATAATCCTGCGGTGCCATCGCCAGGGTGGTACGCAGGGTGGTGCCGTCATCGGCCTTCTGATCGGTTGTCATGACGATACGGCGCAGCCAGCCCTCGTCTCGATCCAGCACCGCAACCCCCGCGAGGCGAAACGAAGCATCATCGCCCGAATACCGCAGGAACAGGCTGTCATCCGTGACATGGGTTACCGTCACCATGACGTCCGGCACGCCCGAGAAATCCGCGATGGTCGTGCTCCAGCCCTCCCTTGCCTCGAGACGGGCGGGGGGCAAGACGGCACCGAACTGCTGGCTAAGCCCCGTCAACATCTCTTGCGGGACATCTACGGTCCCGTGCGGCGTAACTTCGGTGATGATCCCGGCGTTCAGCGTGGCATCAAATCCATCCGCCATGGCCTGCCGCATGTTGTCGGGAAGCGGCCCCTGGGTGCCGTAGGTTTCGCCTGCGACCACCGTCTGAAACCATAGCGGCAGGATGTGCAGCGTTTGCGCATCGACGACTTGCATTCTGGTCAGCGACGAGATGCGCTGGGTGGCATAGCTATAGTCCGGTGGTTCGCCCTCGCGGCCTGGGCGGACGGACATCTCCATCCGCCAGGTGCGCGCCGCGCCGGGCTGTGGATCGAAGGTCACCGTTTCCGCATAAGCGGCACCGCTGATCAGAGCAAGGATCGGGCCCAGCCCGAGTGTTCGATAGGTCATCCATCCCCCTTGTGAGTCAGCGCGACGCTAACAGACAGGTTCCGGATGTGAACCCAGGCCATTGGTTATGCTCGGATTATTGCCGGGCATAGGATGGTGGCAAGCGGTTTCCGTTCCGCATCCTCCCCGCCCTCTTCTTCATCCTCCTGTCCGCAGCATCGCTTCATGCCGATGAACACATCCGCAGCTTCATCAGCGAAATCACGATAAACGGCGCTGGCGGTCTGCAGGTGACTAGACGCTGGACGTGCAGGCCGAAGGGCCGCACATCCGCCACGGCGTCTTCCGGGATCTGCCGCTGACGAAGGACTGCATCCGCTGGGGCGGGTTCGAGCTGGTCGAGGCCACGAAGGACGGCGCCCCGGTGGTCACCCGCATGCAGCGCCCGGCCGACATGACCGCGCTCTTCGGCACCCTGCTGCTGGGGCCGCGCCACGCTTGACGCCGCGAAGAGGTGCGACCACCTCACTTTGGATTGGCTCCGGCCGATCACTACCGTTGGCGCGGGCGGCAAGAGCGGGTACCGGCCTATCGGATGTGCCGGCATCTAGTGTGCGGCTGATCGGCTCCTATCTACGAGACCATGAGCTCACCACCCATCACCGGCCCGATCCTGTTCCTGGACGATATCGACGACACCTCGGTCAAGATCGCGGCGCTCTTCATTGCTCCGAGAGGCGTCTTGGTCCCTCAAGTGAGGGTAGACGGGGTATGCTTTCCCGCTAGGCGCCTAACAGAGTTCAACCAGGCGACTGTCTGGCGCGTGCGGTTCGACCTTCCTCTTGGCGGCCGGTCGGAATACGAGTGGAACGGCACCCGCTATCCAGTGTGCTGCGATTTCTCGGGCAAGCCCCGCATCGCCTACGTATCGTGTAACGGGGAAGAGATCGGAGACCTGCTCCGCGAAGGCTCCGAGCGGAACGCCATGTGGGCTCGCCTAAGGGACGACCATCAGGCGCAGGAGTTCGCACTTCTGCTTCATGGCGGCGACCAGGTGTATGCAGATGAGGTCACCGAGGGGCACGCCCTCAGCAAGGACTGGCCGGACGACATCCCAGAGGACCCGTCGCACGAGGAATTGGCCGATCTCCGTGAGAATCTGAGGGAAGCTTTCTTCGAGCGCTATGCGACGCTCTATGCTTCGCCGGAATTTTCCTGGCTCGCCGCGCGTGTGCCGTCGCTCATGCAATGGGACGATCACGACATCTGCGATGGCTGGGGATCCCTGTCATCGTCCAAGACGCATTCCGGCGTGGGTCAGACATTGTTCTCGGCCGCGAGAGAGAGCTTCCTTATTTTCCAGCATGCTGCAGTCGATGGCGATCTGCCCGGCCGCTTTGCTGACGAGGATGGTCAGCACCTCGGCTGGGCCGTGCGCACCCCAGGGTTGCGGATTGTCGCTCCGGATCTGCGCTCCGAGCGAAGCCGCCGCGCGGTCATGGGGCAAGGCGGCTGGCAGATGATGGAGGAGGAGGCGAAGCGGCCGGCACCCGGGCATACGTTTCTCATGTCGAGTGTTCCCCTCCTGGGGCCACGGCTGTCGATCCTCGAGGCGCTGATGGTGATGGTGCCGAGCATGCAGAAATACGAGGACGATCTTCGCGACCAGTGGCAGAGCCGCGCCCATCGCGCGGAGTGGCGCCGAATGCTGCGGCTCGTCCGCTCCATGGCGCTGCAGGACGGACAAAGCCTTACGGTGGTGTCGGGAGAGATCCACCTCGCGACGCGTGGGAGCATGGATCTCGGTCAGGGCCAGCGGATCCAGCAGCTGGTCGCCTCAGGAGTCGCGCACCGCGCACCGCCGAAAGCCTGGGCCAACCTGCTGGGCACATTGTCATGGCTGGGTGAGTCGCCACTGAGTGGGCATCCGATCCGCATCGAGCGCCCACCGGGGCACGCGTCGCGCTACGTGGCCGAGCGGAACTATCTGATGCTCGAGCGCAAGGCAGACGCCTGGATCGCGACTTGGGAATTCGAAGAGAGCGGAACCACGGATCCGTTGCCCCTCTGAGCGCCGGGCCGCAACATCAGCCAAGCGCACCAATGCCGCGCAGCGGCTTAGTCCTCCCGCCCTTCGTGCCGGAGCCTGGCGTTCTGCTGCGTCTTGCACGAATGTCGCAGTAGCGCTGGCTCTCGCCCGGCAGGTCGCGAAAAATCGCGCTGTCGCTGGCGTCCGTGGCGATGTCGCTTCCCGCCATGTGATCCAACGCGCCAAAGATAGCATCCTGCGAACGAGGCCCTGCGTCCCTTGGCATGCCGACATGCGGCGCCTCGCCCGTGCAAGATCTATGGAGGAGACGCACATGAGCAATATCGGGGTTGTTTACACCGGTCCGGGGGCCGTCGAGGTTCAGAAAATCGAGGATCCGAAACTTCAGGCCCCAAATGGGCGCAAACTCGCGCACGCGGTTATCCTGAAGGTTATCTCGACCAACATCTGCGGCTCCGACCAGCACATGGTTCGCGGGCGTACGACCGCCGAGCCGGGCCTCGTCTTGGGCCACGAGATCACAGGGGAGGTGATCGAGATCGGGTCGGATGTCGAAATGCTGAAGGTCGGGGATATCGTCTCGGTTCCGTTCAACGTGGCCTGCGGCCGCTGCCGGTGCTGCCGCGAGGGGGACACGGGCGTCTGCCTGACGGTGAACCCGGAACGCGCGGGCGGGGCCTATGGCTACGTTGACATGGGCGGCTGGATCGGAGGCCAGGCCCGCTATGTCACCGTGCCGTACGCGGACTTCAACCTGCTGAAGTTCCCGGACAGAGACCAGGCGCTGGCAAAGATTCGCGACCTGACCATGCTCTCGGACATTCTGCCCACCGGTTTCCACGGAGCCCTGCAGGCGGGCGTCGGCGTCGGCTCTATCGTCTATGTCGCGGGCGCGGGCCCCGTGGGCCTTGCGGCGGCAGCCTCGGCACGCATTCTCGGCGCCGCGGTGGTGATGATCGGTGACTTCAACAAGGAGCGTCTCGACCACGCGGCCAAGGTTGGCTTCACCCCGGTCGACCTCTCCAAGGGCGACAACCTGCCGGAGATGATCGCGGAGATCACCGGCTCTCCCGAGGTGGATGCGGCGATCGACGCGGTCGGCTTCGAGGCGCGCGGTCATTCGGGAGGAGAGCAACCGGCCATCGTGCTGAACCAGATGATGGAAATCACCCGCGTCGCGGGCGGCATCGGCATTCCCGGGCTCTATGTCACCGAAGATCCCGGCGCGGTGGACGACGCGGCCAAATCCGGCAACCTCTCGATGCGGTTTGGTCTGGGTTGGGCAAAGGCGCAGAGCTTCCACACCGGTCAAACCCCCGTGCTGAAATACAACCGCCAGCTCATGCAGGCGATCCTGCACGACCGCCTGCCGATCGCGGACATCGTCAACGCGACGATCATGCCGCTGGACCAGGCTGCGGAGGGTTACAAGAGCTTTGACAGCGGTGTCGCGAAGAAGTTCGTCCTCGATCCGCACGGTATGCTCGCGTCTTGACCCTTGGTCAGTCGCCGGCCCGCCGCCCCAAGGAGCGGCGGTCATCTCATCTGCTGCGTTTTGCTTAAGGCTGCGCGGGAAATCTTTCACGGGTGCCGGTTCTTGGGAACGCGACGATCTCGACTTTCACCACCAGCATCACAGCCCTGCCACCGATACGCCCGTCCGCTGAGGGCTGGCATCAGCCGAATGCACATGCAGCAAAGCGCGGCTTGGCAAAGGCAGCGCCGGGACCTGAGCGGCCTTGCGGCGAGACAAGATTATCTTGTGGTAGAGGGCAGGGGCCTCGGCACAACAAGTTGCGATCAGCCCCCAATCTCTGTTCGCTTGCTCCCAATGGCCATAAGTTGCGGCGATTTACTGCCAGTTCAGTCTGGTCACCTCTTGGACTTCAGTGCCTGCACAAGACTGTCACCTCACCCGGCGCGCCTCACGCGCGCCTCGTCGAAGGTGTCTATCGCGCTACCTCCGCAAAAAACTCGCGATGGAAAGTCGTACCAGTTTACATGGGAAGAGAGCGATGACGCGCAGGTTGGTGAACCTCGGGAGCGGTTTCTGGAATGTCCGTTGCACCATGAAGCTGGCCGGAATCGTCAACGTCGGGACGCAGGTCTCGATCGTTCGGCTACAGAGCGGCCGTTTCGTATTTCTCGACAGCTACACGCTAAATGGGGAAATCCGCGAGCTTGTCATGGGGCTGACGCAGGATGGAAGTCTGGTGGAAGCGGTCCTCAATGTTCATCCATTCCACACGCTGCACTGCGCCGCCATGGCACGGGATTTCCCAGCAGCAAAATTTTACGGCTCGGAGCGGCATCATCGTGTCTGCCCCTCGGTGCCCTGGGAAACTGAGCGCGTGGAAAGCGCAGCGGTGGCAGAGAAGTACTCTCGAGACCTGCAACTTTCTCTGCCGCAAGGCATCCAGTACTTCTCCGAAAACGAGAAGGTGCACGCAGGCTCGCTCTTGGCCTTTCACCCGGCCAGCGGATCGCTCCACGTTGACGACACGCTGAATGTTCTGCCTGTGCCAGAGGCTCTGCGCGGGTACATACCGCGGCTCGTCCTGCATCCCACGCTAGGGGCGGCGATGAATGCCGAGGACGGCGCAGCGGAGAGGTTCTGCCGCTGGCTCGAAGAAATCGGGGCGCGATGGTCCGGCACGAAGTCCGTCTGCGCCGCTCACAACGGAGTCGCACGTTTTGCTGAGGGCGATTTCGAGCAAGTCATGCGCGGCCTCGCAGCACGAACCCGGAAAAAGCTAGCTGCTTAGCCGTGCTCCAGGCCCGCGCTGCAAACCTTGCTAGAGGCCCATGACCCGCAATTCCGTGGCGGACTCCGCGATGACGAAGGTGCCGTCCGCGTTCGCCTCGACCTTGCGCCCGTTGCCGAGCACATAGCGTTGGTGGGTTCCATCAGATTGCCGGAACACGGTGACGGCGTGGCCGACTTCGTCTTCGCATTCCAAGATGTGAATGTTGGTCCATTCGGCTGACATGTCTTCCTCCAGCGCAGCGATGCCGTCGCTCGATGTCTTGCCTGCAGCAGTGTTCCGTTTTCTTCCAACGTCGGCGAAAAGACCCGATCTCGGCAAGGGGAGATTTCAACCTCAGGCAGATTGAGCTACCTTCTGCTCGAGGTATGACCTTTGAGTAAATGCCCGAAGTGGGGCGTGGCAAGCTCATTGTTCATGATTTGTTCTTGTGCGCGTAAGGGAAATTATGGTGTCTTTCTTCCGCCATGGCTTACGGAACAGGCCATCCGGATGCAACTTTTTCGACATGTCATGGCCTATGGTCTGGCCGATTGGCTTCGTGGCAGGTGGAACTGCTGCATTCGACTTCTCGAAATTATACCCATGGAAAAATCCAAAAATGTCGCACTCGTCTCCGTGCGACTGGCTTGAGGCTCACACGAGCTCCTCGGCGACGACTGCGTGCGGCTCTCGGCGGGTCAGGTGTCTGCAATCCTTCTCCGCCGTGGGTGATGTGGAAGCGCCGCTTGGCTGACAAGGACTGGATTTTCTGCGGCGCGTTGAAAGTCTTGCACAGCTATCCAGCATTTGCGACACCCAGAGCCATGGCGCATTCGTTTGTTACTGACGAGAGTTTCCCCGCCACGCTAGGGCTCGGCGCCTGCATGGTGACCGCCTCGGCCATCGGCAGCGCGCCTTCGGCCGGTCCGGCAGCGCGGAACAGGTCCCTGGATGGGTGATGATGGGCAGGTCCCCGGCCAAGTGGTGGCGGGCAAGTCCGGCGGCGGGCACGGGTCGCCGCCCCGGGCTCAGCGGGCGACGTCGGGACAGGCGCGCGCCACGTGGCGGCCGCCGGTGCCGCCGGTCGGCGCGCCGTCCAGCATCACCGTCACGCCGCGCAGCAGCGTGCGCACCGGCCAGCCGGTCACCGAGAAGCCCTCCCACGGCGTGTAGTCCGATCCATGAAGCAGGTCGGCCTGGGTGATGGTCTTCTGCAGCGCCGGGTCCCACAGCACGATGTCGGCGTCCTTGCCGACCGCGATCGCGCCCTTGTCGGTCAGCCCGTAGATGCGGGCATGGTTGGTGGCGGTTAGCGCGGCGAAGCTGGTCAGCGAGATGCGCCCCTTCACCACACCTTCCGAGAACAGGATCGGCAGCCGCGTCTCGATCCCGGGAATGCCGTTCGGGATGTTGCGGAACGACGCGCGCGCGCCCGGGGCGTCCTTGCCCGCCGTGTCGGCGAAGCGGAACGGGCAATGGTCCGACGAGAAGACGTCGAAGGCGCCCTGCTTGAGCCCCGCCCAGATCGCCGCCTGCTCGCCGGTGTCGCGCGGCGGCGGCGAGCAAACCCATTTCGCCCCCTCGAAGCCGGCCCGGTCGAGATCGTCGGCGGTCAGCGTGATGTACTGCGGGCAGGTCTCGGACAGGACCTTGACGCCGCGCGCCTTGGCGCGCTGGATCTCGTCGAGCGCGGCGCCGTTCGAGACATGCACGATCATCACCGGCACATCCGCCACCTCGGCCAGCGTGGTGGCGCGGTGCGTTGCCTCGCGCTCGACCGGCACCGGGCGCGTGCGGGCGTGGAACACCGGCTGGATGTCCCCGGCTCGTTCGGCCTTGTCGCGCAGGAACTCGATCGCATCCTCGTTCTCGGCATGGACCATGGTCAGCGCGCCCTGCGCGCGCGCGACATCCATCACCTGCAGGATCTCGGCGTCGCTGAGCCGCATGCCCTGATAGGTCATGAACACCTTGAAGCTGGTCAGTCCCTGCGCGATCAGCGCCGGCAGGTCCTGCCCGAGCGTGACCGGATCGACCGATTTCACGATGAGGTGGAAGGAGACGTCGATCAGGCACTGGCCCTCGGCCTTGGCGTGGTAGGCCGCTACCGCCTCGCGCAGGGTCTGCCCCTCTTCCGGCAGGCAGAAGGGCATGACGGTGGTGTTGCCGCCACAGGCCGCAGCGCGGGTCGCCGAGGCGAAGTCGTCGGCCATCTCGACGCCGGGGCCCGAGGGTTGCGAGATGTGGACGTGGCTGTCGATCCCGCCGGGCATGGCGATAAGGCCCGTGGCGTCGATCACCTCGCGGCCTTCGAGCGCGGTGCCCAGCGTCGCGATCCGGCCCTCGAGGATGCCGATGTCGCAGGCGCTCACCACGCCGGGGCAGACCACGCGGGCGCCCTTGATTACGAGGTCGTGGATCATGTGTTCACCGTCCTTGGAACTGAAATTTCGAAACCACAGCCGGGGATTGAACCCTTCTGCCCGATCTCGCGGCAGGCACCCGCGCCGTCGTCCGGCGTCGACACGGAAGGCATGAAACACCCGGGATTTGCGCGTTTGTGCGCCACCTCGCCGCAACAGGCGGCAGCAGCCGAGCGCCCCGGATGCCGCGCACCCCCGGACGGCCGCCTCACGGCGCCTCCATCGCGATGATCCGGCTCAGCGCGGGCGAGAGCCCGACCGAGGTTTTGGCGATCGGACGCGAGGCGCGCGCCTGCCCGGCGGTGCGCAGCACGGCGAGGGTCAGCGCCTGCGCCGTGGCCGCCGAGATCGGGTCGAGCACCACCGCCGGCACCTCGCTGGCGATCTCGGGTGCGAGCCCGGCCAAGGGCGCACCGCCCAGAATGACAACGTCCGCGCCGTCCTCGATCGCCGCGGCGCGGGCCAGCTCGACCAGCGCCGCGTGCTGCGCGTCGCGGGCGTGCAGCAGCTCCGGCGCGTGGCGCTTCGGCGTGCGAACGCCGGTGAAGCGCCCGACAAGCCCCGTCGCCGCGACGCAGTCGCTGTACCAGCGCGTCATCACCGGCGAAAAGGTGACGATCGAAAACCGGTCGCCCAGCATTGCTGCCGACAGCACCGCGGCCTCGGCCATGCCGACGACCGGCACGTCGAATATCTCGCGCGCCCCCACGAGGCCTGGATCGCCGAAGGCGGCGATGATCACCGCGTCGATACCCTCGATATTGTCGGCGATCATCTCGAGCGCGATGCCGCCGGCGATCTGCGCCTCGGCGCGCGAGGCGATGTAGGGAAAGCCGCGCGGGGCGGTCAGCGGCAGGATCTCGGCCCGTCCGCCGACCACACGGCGGGCGATGGTGGCCATGCTGTTGGTCATCGCCTCGGTCATGTTGGGATTGACGAGAAGAAGCCTCATCACCGACCCTCCGGGCTGGGGCGCGTGGCCGGCGGCAGCAGCGGCGCGATAGCGGCCGCGAGGGCCAGAAGGTCCGCATCGCGCCCGGGCGCGGCGATGATCTGCATCCCGAGCGGCAGGCCCGCCGCGTCGGTCCCGCAAGGCAGTGTAATCGCCGGGCATCCCGCGTGATTCAACTGCGAGGTGAACGCGGCGTGATCGCGCGGACCGCAGGGCGCGCCGCCGATGCTTGGCGGGGCGCTCAACTCGACCGGCCACGCGGCGCAGGGCGTGGTGGGCGTGATCATCGCGGCGTGGCGTGACAGGAACTCCAGCATGATCTCCCGGATCCGGTGGCTGGCCTGGTGCGCCTCGGCCACAGCCACGCCGCTCAGCCCGAGCCCGCTTTCGATCTGCGCTCCGAGGTCCGGGTCGAAGAGTTCCGGTGCCGCGCGCCAGCGTGTCCCGAAAAGCGCGGCAAGCCCCGCGTGCTGCAGCGGCATGACCGACATGCCGTCGAGCCCCTGCCAGTCGGGGGACGCCGGTTCTAGGGCATGGCCCGCCGCCTCGATCGCGGCGATGCCGGCCTCGAAGGCCTCGCCGACTCCGGGGTCGAGACGCTGGCCGAGGCCGAAGTCGGCGGCAAAGGCGATGGTGCCCTCCAGCGGCGGCTCCGGGGCGAGATCGGCGAGCACCGACATGGCAAGGCTGATGTCCTCGACCGTGCGGGCGATCGGCGCGAGCACCGAGATGCCCCAGACAGGCTCGTCGAAGCCGGGGCCATAGGGGATGAGACCCTGCGTCGGCTTCAGCCCCACCAGCCCCACGTGTGCCGGCGGGCGCCGGGTCGATCCGCCGGCATCGGTACCGAGCGCCAGCGGCGCCATGCCCGCGGCGACCGCGGCCACCGGCCCGCCCGACGAGCCGCCGGGGGTGCGGGAGAGATCGAGCGGGTTGCGGGTCATGCCATAGAGCGGCGTGTTGGTCGAGCCCTTGCAGGCGAACTCGGAACAGGTGCCGATGCCGAGGATCACCGCTCCGGCGGCGCGCAGCCGCGCCACTGCCTGCGCGTCCTCGGGCGCGATGAACCCCTCGAAAAGCTTCGAGCCCTGGGTGATCGGCAGGTCCTTCACCCAGATGTTGTCCTTGATCACCACCGGCACCCCGGCCAGCGACAACTCCTCGCCCGCCGCGAGCCGCGCGGCCACCGCCTCGGCCTCGGCCTCGAGCGCCGGGTTGACCAGCGTCAGCGCGTTGAGCGCCGGGTTCCGCTCCTCGGCGCGGGCGCGGGCGGCGGCGGCGGCGGCCTGCGGTGTCACCCGCCCGGCGCGCACCTCGGCGGCAAGCGCGGTTGCTGTCAGGTCCATGAGGCTCATGCGCGGGCTCCCTGCGTGTCCGCCCAACGGGCGGCGATGTCCCGGCGCGGCGCGATCCAGACGCCCTCGCGGGAGGTGATGTGGTCGAGCAGCTGCTCGAGCGCGGCGATCCGCCCCGGGCGGCCGATCAGCCGCAGGTGCAGGCCGATCGACAGCATGCGCGCGGCCTCGGCCCCTTCGTCGTAGAGCCGCTCGAAGGCGCCGATCACGTAGTCCGCGAAATCCCGCGCCTGCACGAAGCCGCCCCCGGGCGAGAAGCGCATATCGTTGGTGTCGAAGGCATAGGGCAGGATCACGTGCCCGCCCTCCATGCGCGGGATGTCGTCGTCGTAGGCGTCGCTGTCGTACAGGAAATCGCCGTGCGCCTTCAGCAGATCGCGGGTGTTGACCGAGGACGAGGACCGGGTGTGCCAGCCGACCGGCGCCACGCCGCAGGCGCGGGTGATGGCGGCGTGGGTGCGGGCGATCACCGCCTCCTCGGCGGCACGGTCCATGTTGGCGTGCCGTTCCCACAGCCAGCCGTGGCACGAGACCTCGTGCCCGTGCGCCACCGCGTCCTGCAAAAGCCAGGGCGCGCGCTCGGCGACGCGGCCGCAGGTTGAGAAGGTGGCCCTGGCCCCGACCCGCCCGAAGGCGCGGGCGATGCGGGCGTAGCCCTGCCGGGTGCCATAGGCGAAATGCGTCTCCATGCAGAGATCCGGCGCGTGCTCGACCTCCTCGCGGATCTCGTAGGTGGATTCGTTGCGCGCGTCGCCGTCGCCGATGGAATACTCGGCCCCCTCCTCGACGTTCACCACGAAGGAGACGGCAAGCCGGGCGTCGCCGGGCCAGCAGGGCGCGGGCTCGGCGCCGAAGTAGCCGCGGAAGTCGCGGCGGTCTGCGGGGTGGTCGGTCATCTGCTCATCCTTGGATCATGCGGTTCAGGCCGACGGTGCGCGCGCCGATCACCAGCACGATGATCGCCAACAGGATCAGCCCCGAGGACATGGCCGCCAGCGACGGGTCGGGCTGTTCCTCGAGATACTGCAGCATCTTGATCGGCAGGGTCTTGTTGCGCGCGTCGGTCAGGAAGATCGAGATCGGGTAGTTGTCCATCGAGGCGAGGAAGGCGAAGAGCCCCGAGGTCAGGTAGGCAGGGGCAAGGCTCGGCACCAGCACCTTGAGGATCGACTTCGGATAGCTGAGGCCCAGCGTGCGGGCCGCATCGATCAGCGAGAAGTCGAAGGCCGCCATCGAGGCCAGCAGCGTGCGCATAACGAAAGGCAGCGTGATGACGATATGGCCCAGCAGCAGCGACCAGTAAGCGTCGCGCAGCCCGATCTCGCGAAAGAACTGCAAGAGCGCCACGCCCAGCACCAGCCCTGGCATCATCAGCGGCGAGACGGCAAAGGTGGCCACGGCCTCGCGTCCGGGAAACTGGCCGCGCGTGACGGCGACCGCGGCGAGCGTGCCCAGCACCAGCGAGACCAGCGTCGAGACCGCGGCGAGGTTCACCGAGAGCACTACGGCGTCCCAGAGCCCGCTGCGCTCGCCCAGCGAGCGATACCAGCGCAGCGACCAATCCGGCGGCGGCAGCGTGTAGACCGGCGATGAGGTGAAAGAGGCCGCCAGCGTGATCACGATGGGCAGCATCAGGAAGGCCACGCAGGCGAGCCCGACGATCCACGAGAGCGTGCGGAAGATGCGGTCTGTCTGGGTCATTGGCGGGCTCCCAGCCGGCGGGCAAGCCAGCTCGACAGCACGACCACCAGCACCGCGATGCCCAGCAGGACCGCCGAGATGGTCGAGCCGAGCGGCTCGTTGCGAAGATAGAGGAACGACCGGGCGATCAGCATCGACAGCGTCTGCTGGCGCTCGCCGACGATCAGCGAGGGGATCACGTACATCGACACCGCCAGCGAGAAGGTGAAGGCGGAACCCGCCACCACGCCGGGCAGGGTCAGCGGTAGCGTGACGTTGAAGAAGCGGAACAACGGCGTTGCGCCGAGCGAGGCCGCGGCCTCGGGCAGGCGCTGGTCGAGCTGGCGGACGACGGCGTAAATCGGCAGCACCATGAAGGGCAGGAAGACGTTCGCCGCCCCGACCACCAGCGCCGCTTCGGTGAACATCATGCGCATCGGCTTGTCGATCAACCCGATCCATTGCAGCGCCCCGTTGAGCGCCCCGTTGGCGCGGAAGAGGATCGACCAGGCAAAGGCCTTGACCACCACGCCGAGCGACATGGGCAGCACCATCGCCACGAGGAAGACGGTCAGCCAGCCTCCCCTCGCACGGCTCATGGCGAAGGCGGTAGGATAGGCGATGACCAGCGCCAGCAGCGTGGTCAGCGCCGCGACCCGCAGCGTACGCCAGAGCACCCGCATGTTGTACTCGTCTGCGAAGAAGGCGCGGTACTCGGCCAGCGAGAAGCCCTCGGGGGTCTGCACCGACTTGGCCAGGAGCAGAACCAGCGGCAGCGCATAGACCACGGCAAGGAAGCCGAGCGCTGGCACTGCCAGCAGCGAGATGCGGTCGATCCGGCCGCTCATGCCGCGTCCCCGTAGACCAGCGTGTCCTCGACCGCCCAGCCCAGCGTCACCGTCTCGCCACGCGCCAGCCCGGTGCGGATGCCGGGCAACTCGCACAGGAGGCGGTCGGCCTCGGCGGCGCGGCCGTGCAGCACGGTCTTCGAGCCCAGCACCATCGCGTCCTCGAGCGCGACGGAGAGGCTGTTCTCGCCCTGCCCCAGCGCGATCAGCTCGGGGCGCACCCCGACCATCACCGTCGCGCCGAGCGGCACCTCGCCGCGGGCGCGCAGCGCACCATAGGGCGTCTCGATCGACAGCAGCCCGCCCTCGGCCGCGGTGACGCGTCCGTGCAAGCGGGTCGACAGGCCGACGAAATCCATGACGAAAGGCGAGGCGGGCCGCGCGTAGAGTGTCGAGGGATCCGCGAACTGCTCGATCTTCCCGGCATTCATCACCGCGATCCGGTCCGAGACGCCCATCGCCTCTTCCTGATCGTGGGTGACAAAAATGGCCGTGATGCCGCGGTCGCGCAGCAGTGACTTGAGTTCCACCTGCATGGTCTCGCGCAGCTTACGGTCGAGCGCCGAGAAGGGCTCGTCGAGCAGCAGCAGGTCCGGGCCGACCACCAGCGCGCGGGCCACCGCGACGCGCTGCTGCTGACCGCCCGACAGCGCCGAGATCGGCCGCTCGGCAAAGCTTTCCATCCGCACGAGGCGCAGCGCCTCGGCCACCGGCGCGGCGATCTCGGCCTTGGGCGTGCCGCGGGCGCGCAGCCCGAAGGCGACGTTCTCGGCCACCGTCAGGTGCGGGAAAAGCGCATAGTTCTGGAATACCACCGACACGTTGCGCCGGTGCGCCGGGAAGCGGCTGATGTCGCGCCCGCCCAGCACCACCGAGCCCTCGTCGGCCTCCATGAGCCCGGCGATGATGCGCAGCAGCGTGGTCTTTCCGCAGCCCGAGGGACCGAGGAGAGAGACAAGCTCTCCCCGGTCCACCCGGAAGTTCATGCCGGACATGACGCGGGTGCCTTTGAAGGATTTCCCGACGCCCCAGACATCGAGGTAGCGCCGGTCTGCGGGCGAAGGGGTCTGAGCCATGTCCGTCATCGTCTCAGAGCGCCATCAGCTTGTCGAAACGCTCGATCCAGTCGCGGCGGTTGGCGGCGACGAAAGCCCAGTCGGGGCTGTAGATCTCGACACCGTCGGGGATCACCGCGCCGGCCTTGACAGTGGTGTTGGCGGGAACCGAGGCGGCGAAATCGGCGATGGCGGTCTGCATCTTCTCGCCCAGCATCTCGTTCACGTAGGCCGCGGCGAGTTCCGCGTTGGGCCCATCCTTCACGAGGCAGATGCCCGAGGGCATGGCGAAGATGCCTTCCTTCGGCGCGGCCAGATCCACCGGCACGCCCTCGGCCTTGCGCGGCAGCGTGTAGGACGAGAAGTTGCCCGACAGCAGCGTGATCTCGCCCTGCTCGAGCAGGTTGAAGGCCTGGCTCATCGTCGAGTAGACCGACAGCAGGTTCGGCTTCAGTTCCTCGAGCTTGGCGAAGGCGGCGTCGATCTCGTACTGCGCTTCCGAGAAGGGCTTGCCCGAGCCCAGCATGGCCGCCATGAACAACGTCCACATGCCTTCGGTATTCTGCAACGAGGGAATGATCACCTGCCCGGCGTTCGCCGGATCCCACAGCGCCTCCCACGAGGGCACGCCCTCGGCGAAGTCGGTGTTGTAGGCCACGCCCGCCCAGGGCTGGACGTAGTTGCACCACATGCCCTCCATGTGCACCGCGTCGCCGCGCAGGTCGGTCATGTTTGGCACCGCCTCGGCGGTGATGGGGGTCAGCAGGTCGGCCTCGACCGCCTGGATCATCACCGGGTCGTCCATCTGCACGACCGACAAGTAGGGGTTGTCCTTGTTCGAGGCCATCTTCTCGAGGTTGACCGAGGACTTGGTGCCCTCGAACAGGATGACGGCGCCGATCGTCGCCTTCATGTGCGGAACGACGATCTCTTCCATCCAGGCGGTGTGTGAACCGGCGCAGCCGATCACCAGCTCTGCGGATTGCGCGCGCAGCAGCGCGGGGGCCGCCAGCGTGCCGGCGGCGGCATAGGCCGAGGTCTTGAGGAGCGAACGGCGGGTGATGCCGCGGGGCGTGAGGCTTGTCATGGACTGTCCTTCTCTGTCGGGTTGGACGGCGTTTGTGCCGAGGACGGAACCGGTTCTGTCGCCGGATTTCACAATGGAATGCCATTTGACTTATGCGGGCAGCCTGCCCAATCTCCGAGAAGAAATCACGGGAATCTCCTGCAATTTCGAAAGTGACCGAAAATTGTGCGGGCTGGCACGTCTCGTGCCGCGCGCGTGGACGCAAGGAAAACCAAAATGGCATCCCATTTACGAGACGTGACCCTTCTGACCCCCGACTCGGGGCTGCGCAAGGGCGTCGATCTGCTCGTCGGCGACGATGGCCGGGTGGCCGAGATCGGGGCCACCCTTCCCCGGCGCCCCGGGGCCGAGCTGGTCGAGGGCCGCGGCGCGCTCTGCCTGCCGGGCTTCGTGAACGCGCACAACCACTCGCCGCTGATGATCGTGCGCGGCATGATCGAGGATGTCAGCTTTGCCCCCGCCTACACGCCCGGCGTGCCGCAGGGCCACTGGCTGTCGGACGAGGAGACGCTCGCCCTTGCCCGGCTCGGCGTGATGGAGATGCTCTGCGCCGGGGCCACGACCATCGTCGATTACTACCGCTGCCCCGAAGCGCTGGCGCTGGCGGCGCAGGAACTCGGTCTGCGCGCGATGGTCGGCGGGCGCGTCATGGATATGGACAGCGCCGCGCTTTCGGAGGGGCGTTTCGTCCGGGACGAGGCGCTCGGCGAGGCGACGCTGGGCGCGGCGCTCGCGGTGCAGGAAAAATGGGATGGAAAGGGACGGATCTCGACCATCCTCGCCCCGCACGCGCCCGACAGCTGCTCGCGCGAGATGTTCCTTTTGATGCGCGATCTGGCGGGCACGAGCGGCAAGCAGATCCACACACACCTCAGCCAGTCGCCGATGGAGGTCGAACAGCTGCTCGCGCGCGAAGGCATGACCCCGACCGAGTTCCTGGAAGACGTAGGCGTGCTCTCGCCCGATCTCATCGCCGCGCATTGCATCTTCATGAACGACAGCGACATCGCCCGTTTCGGCGCGGCAGGGGCGGCCGTGGCGCATGCGCCCATCGGCAACGCCAGCTTCGGTGCGGCGGCGCCGATCAAGGCGCTGCTCGGGGCCGGCGCGCGGATCACGCTCTGCACCGACACGAAGTCGGCCGACATGTTCGAGGCGATGCGCATGGCTCTGGCGACGGCGCGCTGGAAGGCGGGCATGTCCTTTGACTTCGACGCGGCGCAGGTGCTGGGCTGGGCCACGACCGGCGGAGCGGCGGCGCTGCGCGGCCACGGCGCCAGCGGCACGCTGCGGGTGGGCGATCCGGCGGACCTGATCCTGCTCGACCCCGACGCGCCCAACCTGCGTCCGGTGATCGACGGGGCCGGGATCGTCGTGCACTCGGGCAATGCCGGCAACGTCACAGACGTAATGGTCGAGGGCGAATGGTTGGTGCGCCAGCGCCGCCCGACGCGGGTCGACATGACCGAGGTGGTGCAGACCGCGCAGCGGGTCTGCGACGGGCTTTGGGCGCGCGCCCGGGGCTGAGCGCCCGGCCTAGCGCGTCTCCGCCTCCAGCATCGCAGCAAAGCTCTCGCCGGTATGCTGGAGGTGCTGGCGCCATACCTTCGCGGCAGCGGCCTCGTCGCCGCTGCGCAGCGCTTCCATCAGAGTCTCATGCTCTGCCACCGACTGCGCCAGCCTGTCGGGGTTGTGGATCGCCACGAAACGCCCGTAGCGCGCCCGTGCGATCAGCCGCTTGTGCGCGTCATGGATCACCGGGTTGCCGCAGCGCTCGACCACGAAGTCGTGGATCTCGCTGTTGGTGTCGAAATAGTCGCTGTTGCTGCCGACCTTGTAGAAGGTCAGCATGCGTGCGTGCAGTTCCTCGAGCTCGTCCAGTTCCTCGGGCGTGATGGTCCGCGCCAGCCGCTCGGCGGCGAGGCTCTCGAGCGAGGCGATGACCTCGAAGAGTTGCACTGCCTGCTCAGCGCTGCACTGCACCACCTGCGCGCCCTTGTTGCGCGAGATGTCGATCAGCCCGTCCTGGTGCAGCAGCTTCAGCGCCTCGCGCACCGGCGTGCGCGACAGGTCAAGCTCGGCCGAGATGCGCCGCTCGACCAGCCGCGAGCCCGGCGGGTAGGCCCCCTTCACGATGCGGTTGCGCAGCACCTCGGCCACCCATTGCGCGATCGCAGTCGGCGATTCCGTGGCGGGCGGCGGCGGCGGCAGGTCGGGCAGAGGCTGGGGCAATGAAACGGCTTCCCGAGAGGATTGACTTGGCATCCCATCTTGCCGATGGCGCGATACGATGCAACCGCGGAGTGTGCGGTGCGCATTGACCCGATCCGACCCGGGTCCCCTGCCCCTGAGTCGCCCGCATCACCGCCTCCTCGACAGGCCGTGCAGCATCGCGCTGCCTAAAAATCCGAAATCTTGGCATCCCATTTTCCCAATAACCTGACAATCGCGTGTTTTCCGCGGGCGGTTCCGTGCGCCGCACTCTCACCTGCCGCTCCGGAGCGCGCAGGCTCGATGTCAGCGCAGGAAGGGCACACTGCCCGCCGAGCCATTGATCCGATCGCATTACGGCAGTGTTCGTCCCTCTTCTCCAGGTTGGCGTGCCGAGAAAAATTGTCATGGACGATTTGGCCCGGCCTGCCTGAACGAATGACCGCCGCCTCGTTGTCCGTGCCCAACAGCGAGGACAACGACATGTGCGAAAGATGCGGTAGCACGGCCCATACCACGCCGATTGGCTGATCCCGATCAGCGCGCATTGCCGGGTGATCGACAGCAGCGGGTGCCTCGGCTCGATCATTTCTCGCCTTCGGGACACGCTCACCGTCCGGAGGCTTTGACTAAAAAATCCCGCTCCACCACCAGTTGGCCGATCTTGGCGTGCAGCTTCTCGATCTCGCCCTCCTTCGCGGCCGCCTTCGCCTCGGCCTTGCCGGAGAAGATCCCGGACATGCCCTCGAGCGCCTGCCGCTTCCAGGTGTTGATAAGGGTCTGATGCACGCCGTGCTTTGCCACCAGTTGGGCGACCGTCAGCTCGCCACGGATGGCCTCAAGCGCCACCTTCGCCTTGAACTCAGCGCCGTAATTCTTTCGTTTGCCAGCCACGCTGTTCTCCCGGCAAGCTTAACAGGATGTCCTGTTTTCAGAGACCTCCTCAGAACGCGGTGGTCCATCTTCCGAGCTTGCTTGCGAAAGACATCAAACTGCTCTTCCCCCGCCCGCAGAACTCGGTTGGCCGCGCAGCTGCGCGAGCGCGGTTGGATCACCGTCGAAGCCAGCGAAGAGGAGACGCGGGCAAAGCAGCTCTTCCCGACAGAGCAAGGGAAGCGGGTCCTTGAAAGGATCGAGGGGCAAGTTCTGAAACGCCAGGACGAGATCTTCGCGCGCTGACGCAGCAGGAACGCGACCTGTTCCTGCGGCTCTGTCGCAAGCTGATCCACGGCGGAGGGCTTGGCGCCTCGGCCGCCCTCTTTGTCGACGGTAATCAATGCACCCGCCCGGGTTCCGAGCGCCGGCGTCGCGATACTGCAGGCGCCCGGTTTTCCGTTCTTAGCACGCGGCCGGTAACCGAGCGCAGGATGCGAACCCCTGCCGCGGGTTTACTCACACACTCCTGGCCTGACGCACCATGCGGACCAGCAGGAAGCCCGAGCAGGCCAGCATCCCCACCGCAATCGGCGATTTGAGCAGGAACAGCGCATCCCCGCCGGAGGCGGTGAAGGCGCCGCGCACCAGGCCCTCCAGCGTCGGCGCTAGCAAGAAGCCGATCACGAAGGGCAGGATCGAGATCCGCAGCCGCCGCAGCGCGTAGCCGATCAGCGCAAAGGCCGCTGCGGTCAAGAGCCCGAGGTAGCCGCCGTCCTGCACGTATGCCGCGGTGAGCGAGACGGTCAGGATAACCGGCAGCATGAGCTCCTTGGGAATGCGCACGAGATGGCCGAGAAAGCCCATGAGCACCCCGCCCAACGTCCAGTTGAAAAGGTTCGCCACCACCATCATCGTGAACATGCCGAAGGCCATGACGAGGTTGGTGTTGAGGATCGTGTCAAAGCCCTCGATCTCCTGGATGGGGGTGAACTGGAACACCTGCGGGCCGAAGGAGAAGTCGCCGATCGTCTCCACCGCAAGGATGATGAAAACGGCCGCGAAGTTGCCGGGAATGCCGAGACTCATCACCGGTATCAGGTTGGCGCCGGAGACGGCGGAGTTCGCCGCCTCGGTTGCCACCACCCCATCGGGCGTGCCCTGCCCGAAGGACTCGGGCGTCTTCGAGCGCCGCTTGGCCGTGTCATAGCTCAGCGTCGCAGCAGTGGTGGTGCCGATCCCGGGCAGCGCGCCGATCATCGTGCCGATGGCGGCAGAGCGCAGAATGCCGGGCAGCATCCGCGCTCGCTCGGACCATGTCAGCCGCGGGCCCATCTGGGGCCTGGTGGGGGGCGGCGCGTCGACCTTGCGGGCGTCATGCATCTCCTCGATTGAGATCAGCACCTCTGAGATCACCAGCACCCCCAGCACCGCCGAGGTCAGCGGCAAGCCGTTGCCAAGCTCGGGAATACCGAAAGTGAGCCGCGGGCCGTTACCTGACATGGTCGAGCCGACGAGCGAGACGAACATGCCCAAAAGCCCGCCGATCAGCCCCTTCAGCGGCGCTCTGCCGACCACTGCGGCCATGAAGCAGAGCGACAGGATGATCAGCGCCGACTTCTCCGGCAGACCAAGGATGCGCTCAACCGCCACGGCGATGGCCGGGGCCGCGATGAAGAGCACGATGTCCGAGAAGTTGTCGCCCACGACAGAGGCAAAATGCGCGGTTTGGATTGCCTTGCGGCCCTGCCCCTTGCGCGCCATTGGATAGCCGTCGAGCGTGGTGAGGAAGGCATCGGGCGTTCCAGGCGTCTTGAACAGGATCGCCGGCACCGCGCCGCCCACCGTGGCGCCCTTCATGATGCCGAGCAGACAGCCGAGAACCGGGTAGAGCGCGTCGTTGCCGTAACCGAAGATCGACACGAGAATGGGCAGCGCGATTGCCATGGCGAAGGGGCCGGACATGCCCGGCACCGCGCCGATGAGAATGCCGACCAGAACCCCGACCAGAACCATCAGGAGCGGAAGTAGCTGCAGAGCACCATCGGCGCCTATGAACACGGAAGTCACGCCGAGCTCGACGTATTGCAGGAGAAGGTCCATGAAGAGGCGTCCTCAGAGGTCGGCGTTCGGGGGCAGTTGGATATTGTCCAGCAGGCCGTCGAAGATCAGGATCATCACCGCGACTGTGGCGGCGGCGATCAGCACGTGACGTGTCCGCAACCGGTGGCAGGTGGTTCGGATGAAGCCGCAGGTCATCAGCGTGCCGCCGACGAAGAATCCCGAGACGTCGAAAGGAAAGCTCGCCGAGGCCGCCCGGTAGCCGCTGAAATCGGTGAGTCTCAGCGCGTTGGTCAGCGCGACCAGCGCCGGACCGGTCCAGTTCATCACCAGCAGGCTCGCGGCGGTCAGCAGCAGTGCGCGGCCGAGAAATCCGAGGTTGCCCAGGCTGATACGCCCCACCTCCTCCCCGTCCGACCCGCGCCTTGCCCCGAGCTGGCTCAGGATCAGCAGCGCCGCGAGCGGCACCATTAGACCCACCAGTAGGATGGGAAAGAAGCTGTCACCGGGCACCGTGCGCCCGGTGAGATTGGTCTGCCGAAAGCCGCTGCCGATGTCCCGGGGAAACCAGACCAGCAGGCACAGCATCACAAAAGCCAGCGTGCCGAGACCAATCCAGAGGTTCCAGCGCCCGGCAGGGGCCGGGCGTGCCGCAGTTTTCCCGGGACGGCCGGTCATTGCGCGAAGGCCTTCATCATCTCGACGTTGGTGTCGTAGGTGGCGAGGATTTGCTCGCGCAGCGCGTCGCCCTGCGTCACGATCGGCGCAGGCGGATACTGCTTCTCGATGAACTGGCGGGTTTCGCTCTCAGGGTCGGCGAGGATCTCGGCCACCACGGCGCCGATCTCGTCGCGGATCTCGTCCGGAAGCCCGGCCGGCGCGGTGATGATGTACTGGTAGCCGAGGTTCAGCGCGATACCCATGTCCTTCAGCGTCGGCTTCTCCGGGTCGAGCGCCACCGGCGTCGCCTCGGCCGAGGCGAGGATCTTCAGCACGCCGGCCTCGACCAGGGGCTTCTGCACGCCGCCGCCCCAGCCCACGTTCGCATCCATCGACACCAGCGCGTTGAGCGCGCCTTTGCCGCCCTGCGTACGCAGGTGGTTGACGCTGATGTCCAGCCCGCGCGCCACCAGCTCGGCACCGGCTTCGACCTGCGTGCCCCAGTTGGCCCAGACGATCTGCTCACCTCCCGCGGCCGCAGCCTGCAGGTCCTCTAGGGTCTCCCAGCCGCTGTCGGCGCGCGCCAGAACGGCCATTTGCGAGCCCGCGGTGGTGGTGATGTAGGTGAAATCCTCGGGCGAGAGATTGTCGCTGTTCATCGGCGCGAAGTCGTAGGTGGTGGTGATTGCAAAGCCGAGCGTCTGCCCGTCCGGCGCCTCGGACTTGAGCTGCGCCGACATCACCGTACCGTCCTCGCCGGCCTTGTTTTCGGGCACGACCTTCCAGCCGCGCCGCGCCTCGATTTCCTTCGCGAGCGTGCGGCCCTGCACATCGGTGCCTCCACCGGCGCCGTAGCCGATCCACAGGCGGATCGGCCCGTCGGGCTGCCATTCGGCGAGGGCGGGGCTGGCGAGGGCCAGCATCGAGACGGCGATCAGAAGCGATCTTTTCATATCTATCTCCACTGTTGTGTTTAGGCTTTTCGTTAGGGTCAGAATCCGGTCTTGCCCTCGACCAGTTCCATCGGCCGGTGGCCGCGCGGCAGCTCGAAGCGCTGCACGATCTGCAAACGGCCGTCGCGGTCGTATTCGCTCGCATCCCAGATCATCCCGACGTGGGGCGCGGCGAGGTCGAGCTGTTCGCAGGCGTGACGTGACAACAGCTCGGCGCTGGCGCTATGCCGGACCTGCGCGGTCCGGATGCCAAAGCGTTCCCACAGCAGGCGGTGGTACGAGGCGCCGTGCAGGGTCTCTGACCCCTCGCCGGGCAACTCCACGTGATACTCGCAGCGCATGAAAAAAGAGCTGTAGGCGGGCGAGGCCCCCGACACCCAGACAAGGCGGTCGATGCGCATGACCTCCTCTGCCTCGAAGCCTGTGAGCAGCGCCCCGTATTCCGCCGTCGGCACCCGCTGTACCCGCACGACACGGGTAAAAGGCATCATCTCTTCGCCCGTTGCAGGATCGCGGAACCGGTAGACGTGGACCTCGGGAACCTGGTGGTCGAGATCGGCGATGAAGCTGCCAAGCTTGCGGCGGCGGATGATGAGCCCCTGCTCGACCAGCTGCGCCAGCGCCTTCTGGACCGTCGACAGGCCGACCGGGAGCGAGGCGCTGATCTCGGTCTCCTTGGGCAGGTGACCACCCGGCATGTAGGTGCCGGAACGGATGCAAGCGGCGAAGGCCTCTGCCAAGCGCTGGTACTTCACGCCGGTATCGGGGGTTGCCTCCCACTGCGCTGCCAGGGGCGCCAGGGACAGTTTACTCATCGGGTGACTCATACAACAACGGTAGTAATGCTCCTTTCGACTTGTCAACTACGTAGTTAATAAACTACGCTGAAAAAACTTGGAAGTTATTAGGAAGGCAGGACGGAATGACGGAAACTTGGGCAGTTGCTTCCGGACACCCGACCGCGACCCGCGCCGCCGAGCGCATCCTCCTGGCGGGTGGCAATGCGGTGGACGCCGGGGTCGCCGCCGGGCTGACGCTCGGCGTGGTCCAGCCCGACCTCGTTTCGATTGCCGGGGTCGCGCCCATTGTCATGTTCGACGCCGCAACGGGTCAGGTCACCAGCCAGGACGGGGTCGGAGGCTGGCCCGCCGCCGCCAATGTCGAGGCGATGCACGAGGCGCACGGAGCGCACGTGCCCGAGGGCCTCCTGCGTACGGTCATCCCTGCCGCTCCCGCGAGCTGGATCCGCGCGCTGTCCGAAAAGGGCACACTGCGCTTCGCCGACATCGCCGAGGAGGCCCTGAAGGCCGCCCGCGACGGCTTTGAGGTCTACCGGCTCTTTGCCGACTTCGTCGCCTCCCGGCAGGAAAAATACGCCCGCTTCCCCTCCACCGCCGAGATCTTTCTGCCCGGCGGCCGCCCGCCCGTGGTCGGAGAGCGCTTCTTCCAGCGCGACCTTGCCTGGACGCTGGAGCAAATGATCGCCGCCGAGGCTGCCTGTCCCGGTGACCGCCAGGCAGGACTGGCCGCCGCACGCGCCGCCTTTTACGAGGGGCCCATCGCCGAGCGCATCGTCGCCTTCCATCAGGCAAACGGCGGTCTGCTCACCGCGGCCGACCTCGCCGGCTACGAGGTCCGCGAGGAGCCGACGGTGCCCGTGCGGTTCCGGGGCGCCGAGGTGCATTGCTGCGGCGCGTGGTGCCAGGGCATCTCGATGGCCGAGACTCTGGCGATGATCGAGGCCGCCGGCCCCGGCGCGGCCACCCGCGACGGCGCGCTCGACCTGCATTTCCTGATCGAGGTGCTCAAGCGCGTCTTCGCCGACCGCGAGGCTTTCGTTACCGACCCCGATCACATGGCGGTCCACCCCGACGCGCTGCTCGCCCCCGAGTTTCTCGCCGACCGGCTTGCCGGCATTGGCGCGCACTCGGACCCGCTCCCCGCCCCCGGCATCCCTGCGACCCCAAGCGGCGCTCCCGCGGTCTTCCGCGTCGGCTGCGCCGACACCTCGCATGTGAGCGTCATCGACGGCGCGGGAAACATCTTCTCGGCCACGCCGAGCGATCCCAGCTACGACACGCAGGTAATCCCCGGCACCGGTCTTTCGGTGTCCTCGCGCGGGTCGCAGTCGCGGTCGATCCCCGGCCACCTCAACGCCCTCGCGCCGGGCAAACGGCCGCGGCTCACGCCCAACCCGATCCTCGCGCTGAAGGACGGCAAGCCGTGGCTCGCCATGGGCACCCCCGGCGGCGACGTGCAGGTGCAGGCCATGACGCAGGTGCTTCTAAACATGCTCGATCTCGGCATGACGCCCGAAGACGCCGTGCGCGCGCCGCGCGTCGCCACGTATGCTTTCCCCGGCAGCTTCGCGCCGCATGACGTGCACCCCAACAAGGTGCTCTACGAGGCCGATCTCGACGCCGCCCAGATCGACGACTTGACCAAGCGCGGGCACGACCTCGATGCCTGGCCGCAGGAAACATGGATGGCCGGCGGCATATGCATAGCCCTGCGCGGCCCGGATGGGCCCCTCGCCATCGCCGACACCCGCCGAGCCGGCACCGCCGCCACCGGCAGCGCCCCCGAACCGCAGACCGACCTCACCCGCATCGCCGATCCCGCCACCCCGCTGGCCGAAGCCTACGCACTCTGCGATGCAGCCATCCCCAACGGGCTGTTCACTGCGATGCGCTTCCATGCCGAGGCAATGGAGGTCGAGCGGCTCCATTCCACACTACCCGAGGTCTATCCGGTGAGCGGCCGCAAACCAAAGCGCGCCACAGCCTGGGGCGAGAAGGTGCTAATGCGCCGCGAGGTCAACACCGGGTTCGGACCCACGGACATCGCCTGGGCGTTCTCGGACCATGAGACCATACTCAGCCTCGGGCTGCAGGCGGTGCTCAATATTCCCGTGGTTTCGGAGGACCGCGTGCTTGGGACGATCAACTACCTGCGCGACGCCCCGGCGTTTTCCACCGAAGACATCGCCCGTGGCCGCAGGTACGCCCAAGCCCTCGCCCGTCGCGGAAAGCTAGAATAGACCCGCGGAAGACTTTCGTTCTCTTGGCCACAGCTGCGCCGACCATTCGAGTCTTTTTGCAGCTTAGGGTGCGTCTATAACCGGCCGGCTCGACGTACCTGAAGCGGATCGAACAACGCTTTCTCTAGGCAGCGTTAGGTTTCACCAAGCACCATGAGGGGAACAGACAGTGATCGGCGGGCCACGACACGGACGTTCTAGACAAACGCCCTGCATTGGGGCGGCAGAGTGAATACACCGCTCGGTTAAGGCCGAACTATGTAACAACAGGCTGTGGTCGCCGCACATTATTGCGAACTGCAAAACGTTCTCCGGCTGTCGGGCGACGCGAGTGCGAGGCCCGCTCCCGGAACGCCGTCCAACCAAGATCAACCCAGAAGATGCGGCGGGATCGTCGCGATGAAATCCGAGAGGTGATCGACCAGCAGCCGGACGGGTGCGCTGGCTGCCGACATCGCCTCGTCGGGCCGTCGTTCTTAGAAATAAGCCACACGTAGCCTTCAGCCAAGCGCCTCGAGCCGGGTCTTTCGAGGTGATAGCCAAGAAACGTATCGCTCACGACCGCCCATTGGATGCACTTCACGCGGCAATAGGATTCCGCTCTGGCCGGCGCACTCGCAAATATCTGTGACGTGCTGCATCCTTGCGCGCGTGAGGGAGGGAGACACCATGACCACGATCCGAGGCGAGGACATCACCGAAACGATCCGCGCAGCGCTTCAGTACATCGCGGTTTACCATGCGCCGGACTACATGCAGCGCCTCACCGAGGCTTATCGGAACGAGGAGAGTCCCGCGGCACGGGACGCGATCGGCCAGATCCTGCAAAGCGCGCGGATGGCGGCGCTCGGCCACCGCCCGGTCTGCCAGGACACCGGAATGGTGACGGTCTTTGCGCGCCTCGGTCAGTCGGCGACGATCTCCGGCGACCGGACATTGGAGGAGTATATCAACGAAGGCGTCCGCCTTGCCTATCTCGACGAGGGCAATCCGCTGCGCGCTTCGATGGTGGCCGACCCGATCTTCGCCCGCCGCAACACCCGCGACAACACCCCGGCCGTGACACACGTGGAGAGCTGTCTTGGCGACAGGCTCGAACTGATGGTGGCCGCGAAGGGCGGCGGTTCGGAAAACAAGGCGCGCTATGCCATGCTCAATCCCGCCGCCTCGGTCGCCGACTGGGTTGTCGAGACCGTCGAGGGCTTGGGCGCGGGCTGGTGCCCACCCGGGGTGATCTCGGTCGGTGTCGGTGGCAGCGCCGAGAAGGCCATGCTGCTTGCCAAGCGCGCGCTGATGGACGAGATCGACATGCACGATCTGCTGGAGCGCGGCCCCGCAACACCCGAGGAGGAGTTGAGGGTGGAACTCTACCGGCGGATCAACGCCCTGGGGATCGGCGCGCAGGGGCTCGGCGGGCTGACCACGGTGGTCGACGTGAAGGTCACGTCCTACCCGACCCATGCCGCATCGAAGCCGGTGGCGCTGATGCCGCAATGCGCGGCAAACCGGCACGCCAAGGTGACGCTCACCGGCGAGGGGCCGGTCTACCTTGATCCACCCGACCTCTCGCTTTGGCCCGAGATCGACGGCAGCGCGTCTGACAGGATCCTGCGCCGGGTGAATGTCGACACGCTGACCAAGGAGGAAATGGCCCAGTGGCAGCCCGGAGAGACGCTACTGCTGAGCGGGCACATCCTCACGGGGCGCGATGCCGCTCACCGGCGTATCAGCGAGATCCTCACGCGGGGCGAGACGTTACCCTTCTCACTGCAGGGCCGGGTTATTTACTACGTCGGGCCGGTCGATCCGGTCGGCTCCGAGGTGGTGGGCCCCGCCGGGCCGACCACCTCGACCCGGATGGACGGGTACACGCAGATGATGCTCGATCAGGGGCTGCTGTCGATGATCGGCAAGGCAGAGCGCGGGCCCGATGCAGTCGAGCGCATCGCTGCAGCCGGCGCGACCTACATCATCGCTGTGGGCGGCGCGGCGGTTTTAGTATCTCGGGCGATCCGGGGCGCACGCATGGTTGCCTTCGAGGACCTCGGCATGGAGGCGGTCCGCGAGTTCGAGATCCGTGATATGCCGGTGACAGTGGCGGTGGACAGCACCGGGCAGTCGGTGCACCGGCTCGGCCCGGCGCGCTGGCGCCGGGCCCCCGCGCCTGCCGAAAGCTGAACCGGCCCTCCACGCGTCAACCAAAGGGGCCATAGACTGAGCATATGGCCCCCATGACAAACCCGTATTTCCGCTGATCCGCCGCGATGCGGCAGTCTGCAGACCAGGGCGCCACGGGGCGCAGGTAAGCCGACGGAAGGAGAGCGCGTTGCTTCAGCACGTTGAAGAAGACTTTCAGGACATTCGCGATGCAGTGCGCGCGCTCTGCGCCCAGTTTCCCGACGAGTACCACCGCAGAATCGACGAGGCCCGCGGCTATCCGGCAGAGTTCGTCGACGCGCTGACCAAAGCGGGCTGGATGGCCGCGCTGATCCCCGAGGAATACGGCGGCTCGGGACTGGGGCTGACCGAGGCCTCGGTGATCATGGAAGAGATCAACCGCGCCGGCGGCAACTCTGGCGCGTGCCACGGCCAGATGTACAACATGAACACGCTGGTGCGGCACGGCTCCGAAGAACAGCGGCGCCGCATCCTGCCGAAGCTGGCCTCGGGCGAGCTGCGGCTGCAGTCGATGGGCGTGACCGAGCCCACCACCGGCACCGACACCACCAAGATCAAGACCACCGCCGTCAAGAAGGGCGACCGCTACGTGATCAACGGGCAGAAGGTCTGGATCAGCCGGGTGCAGCATTCCGACCTGATGATCCTGCTCGCCCGCACCACGCCGCTGTCTGAGGTCAAGAAGAAGTCCGAGGGGCTGTCGATCTTCCTCGTCGACATCAAGGGGGCGATGGGCTCGGGCATGCAGGTGCGCCCGATCCCCAACATGGTCAACCACGAGACCAACGAGCTGTTCTTCCACAACCTCGAGATCCCCGAGGAAAACCTGATCGGCGAAGAGGGCAAGGGCTTCAAGTACATCCTCACAGGGCTCAACGCCGAGCGCACGCTGATCGCGGCGGAATGCATCGGTGATGGCTACTGGTTCATCGACCGGGTGTCGAAATACGTGAGCGAGCGCGAGGTCTTCGGCCGCCCCATCGGCCAGAACCAGGGGGTGCAGTTCCCCATCGCCGAGAGCTACATCGAGGTCGAGGCCGCCAACCTCATGCGCTACAAGGCCTGCGCGCTGTTCGACGCCGGCAAACCCTGTGGCGCCGAGGCCAACATGGCCAAGTACCTCGCCGCCAAGGCTAGCTGGGAGGCCGCCAACGCCTGCATCCAGTTCCACGGCGGCTTCGGCTTCGCGTGCGAGTATGACGTCGAGCGCAAATTCCGCGAGACCCGGCTCTACCAGGTCGCGCCGATCTCGACCAACCTCATCCTGTCCTACGTCGCCGAGCATGTGCTCGGCCTGCCGCGGAGCTTCTGATGACCCTGCCCCTCTCCGGCCTCAAGGTCGTCGCCGTCGAGCAGGCGGTTGCGGCGCCCTTCGCCACCTCGCGGCTCGCCGATGCCGGTGCCGAGGTGATCAAGATCGAACGCCCCGAGGGCGATTTCGCCCGCGGCTACGATGACGTCGCCGCCGGGCAGTCGAGCTATTTCGTCTGGCTCAACCGCGGCAAGACCTCGGTGGCGCTCGACCTGCGGTCAGAGGGCGGGCGCGCGGAACTGGCGCGGCTGCTGCAGGATGCCGACGTGCTGGTGCAGAACCTCAAGCGCGGCGCACTTGGTCGCCTTGGGTTCACCCCGGAGCGGCTGGCCCGCGACTACCCCCGGCTCATCACCTGCGCGATCACCGGCTATGGCGAGGGCGGCCCGATGGCTGACCGCAAGGCCTATGACCTGCTGATCCAGGCCGAGTCGGGGCTGTGCTCGATCACCGGCGGCCCGTCCGAGCCGGCGCGCGTCGGCATGTCGATCGTCGATGTCGCCACCGGCGCCACCGCCCATGCCGCCATCCTCGAGGCGCTGATCGCCCGCGGCATCACCGGCAGGGGCGCGGCGATCTCGATCTCGATGTTCGACGTCGTGGCCGAATGGATGACCGTGCCGCTGCTGAACCACGAGGGCGGCAAGAGCCCGAAACGGGTCGGGATGGCGCATCCCTCGATCTCGCCCTACAGCGCGTTCGAAACCCGCGATGGACAGCTCATCCTGATATCGATCCAGAGCGACCGCGAGTGGCGCAGCCTGTGCGAGCATTTCCTGCGACGCCCCGAACTGGGCCGCGACCCGCGCTTCGCCACCAATGTGGCGCGGGTGGCCAACCGCCCTGAGACCGACGGCATCGTCGCCGAGGCCTTCGCCGCCATGCCCCATGCCGAGGCGCTCGCCGCGCTGGACAGGGCGGATGTCGCCATGGCATCGGTGAACGACATGGCCGGGCTTTCGGGACACCCGCACCTGCGGCGCATCGCGGTCGATACGCCCAACGGGCCGGTGTCCTATCCCGCCCCGGCGCCGCGCGTGGCGGGCGAGACCCGCAGCTACGGGCCGGTTCCCGGGCTGCCCGTGCCGCACCTCGAGACGGAGAAATGAGCATGCGCGAAACCGAGACCGATCCGGGGCTCGACATCGACGCCCTGCGCGGCTGGATCGGCGGCGAAGAGACCCGCTTGGAGCTGCTGACCCCGGCGCTGGCTGAACGGTTCAACGCCACTTTCGGGCGCAGCGGACCGCTGGACGATGGCGCCGAGGCGCCGCTGCTGATCCACCTGTGTCTGACCCAGCCCGCGGTGCCCGCCAATCAGCTCGGACCCGATGGCCATCCGGCGCGCGGCGGCTTCCTGCCGCCGGTGCCACTGCCCCGGCGCATGTGGGCCGGCGGCGCATTTGCCTTCCACCGCCCGCTGCGCATCGGCGCACTGGTCACGCGGCGCTCGACCATCCGCGACGTGACGCTCAAGCAAGGCCGCACCGGCGCGCTCTGCTTCGTCATCGTCGAGCACGAGATCTCGGACGAAAGCGGTCCCGCGCTCACCGAGCGGCAGGACATCGTCTATCGCGGCATCGACAGCGCCGCGCCGAAATCCGAGCCTGCCGCCGCCGATCCCGGAGCGCACCGCAAGGAGATCGTCGCCGATCCCGTGCTGCTGTTCCGCTATTCGGCGCTCACCTTCAATGGCCACCGCATCCACTACGACCAGCCCTATGTGACCGGCGAGGAAGGATATCCCGGCCTGATCATCCACGGCCCCCTGCAGGCGACTCTGCTGGCGCAATATGCCGCCGACCTGCGCGGCACCGTGCCGTCCGAGTTCCGCTTCCGCAGCCTGTCGCCGATCTTCGACACGGCGGATTTCTCGCTGAATGCGCAGGACACTGCAGAGGGGCTGATGCTCTGGACAGCGCGCACGGGCGGGCCGATCGCCATGCAGGCAACCGCCACATGGTGAGCCTCGCAACGCTGCGCGCCCCGCTCTTCGTTCCGGCGAGCCGTCCCGAGCGCTTTGCCAAGGCCGCGGGATCGGGCGCCTGTGCGGTAATCCTCGACCTCGAGGACGCCGTGGCAGTGGATGCCAAGGACGCGGCCCGCGCCGCGCTTGCCTGCGATTTCACCCATCTGCCGGTGCTGCTGCGGATCAACGCCGCCGGCACGCCATGGCACGAGGACGATCTGCTCACCGCGGCAAGCCTGCCCATTGCCGCGCTCATGCTGCCCAAGGCCGAAAGCGCCGGGGCGGTGGCCGCGGTTGCGCGGCGCACCGGCAAACCGATCCTGCCGCTGATCGAGAGCGCCCGCGGCCTTTCCGCCGCGCGCGAAATCGCGGCCTGCCCCGAGGTGCTGCGCCTCGCCTTCGGCTCCATCGACTTCTGCGCCGACATCGGCTGCGAGCACCTGCGCGAGACGCTGCGCCCGGTGCGGCTGGAGCTGGTCATCGCCTCGCGGCTCGCGGGCATCGCCACGCCCATCGACGGCGTCACCGCCGATCTGTCGGATCCGGCGATTACCGAGGACGACAGCCGCCATGCCCGCAGCCTCGGGATGAGCGGCAAGCTCTGCATCCACCCGAAGCAGGTAGCGCCGATCCGCGCCGGTTTCGCGCCGACAGCGGCCGAAAGGGATTGGGCGACGCGCGTGCTCGCCTCGGGCGACGGGGCAGTGGCGGTCGATGGTGCCATGGTCGACGAGCCGGTGCGCCTGCGCGCCCGTGCCATCCTCGGGATCGACCCCGGGCAGGATGGCTAATCACCCGGGCAGCTTGCGCAGCACGCGCACCATATGCGGCTGGGTCAGCACGTAGGGCGGCGCGCCCTCTGAGGTTTCCGCCCAGTGCAGGAAATCGCGGGTCACGGCTTCGGGGCTTGCGTCTATCGCGGCTCGTCGCCCGGGGTCGGCGGCGCAGAGATAGGTGACAAAGGCCTCTTCAGAGGCGAAACGGCTGATCCGGTCGATCTGCCCGTCCTCAACCGTCTCGCACCGCACCGCCGCGGCGAAGCGCCCAAGCGCCGCCCGCGCGCGGGCCCGCACCTCGGTTTCGTCATCCACCCGCCGCATCGCCTCGAAGAAGCTGCCCTGCGCCAGCGGCTCGATCAACAGCAATACGCCGCGCGGGCGCAGCAGTCGCCAGGCCTCGGCGAGGCCCGGCTCCATCTGCGCGGCGGGGACGTGGTGCAGCGAGTTGAGGAACACCGCCGCGCCGAAACTGCCGGCGCGCGCAGGGATCGCCTCGGCCCCGGCCTGCAGGAACTCGGCGCCCGGCGCCCGGCCACGGGCGATGGCCAGCGCCTCGGGCTGCGGATCGACGCCGGTGACGGCATAGCCGCGTCGCACCAGCGCCGCAGCAAGATCGCCCCGGCCGCAGCCGATGTCGAGCACCCGCCGCACCTCTTCGGCGGCGAGCACCTGCAGGATCTTCGCGGTGACGATGCTGGCCTCGGGCCGCCCGCCCTGCCCCGTGGCCTGGCGCGTCGCGTCGAGCATCTTGCGGCTTGGCATGGGCGGTCTCCCTTGGCTTGCGTTGCCGGCTCAGACAGTGCGGCCGCCGTCGACCTCGAGGATCACGCCAGTGATAAAGTCCGCCTCGTCCGAGCCGAGGTAAAGCGCGGCATTGGCCACGTCGCGCGGCTCGGAGAAGCGGCCCATGGGGATGGTCGCGAGGAACTTCGCGCGGTTCTCGGGGGTGTCGGGCATGCCCATGAACTGCTCGAGCAGCCCGGTGACGCCCATCACCGGGGCAATGCCGCAGACCCGGACGTTATCCGGCGCAAGTTCCACCGCCAGCGACTTGGTCATGATGTTCACTGCGCCCTTGGATGAATTGTACCACGTCAGCCCGGGCCGGGGGCGGATGCCGGCGACCGAGCCGACATTGAGCATCACCCCGCCGCCCTGCTTGCGCCAGAGCGGCACGCAGGTCTTGGTCATGTGGAAGATCGACAGCACGTTGATGTCGTAGATGCGCCGGAAGGTCTCTTCGTCGGTCTCCATCAGCGGGCGGTTGGGGTTGGTCCAGCCGGCGTTGTTGACCACAATGTCGAGGCTGCCGAAGGCTTCGGTGGTCTGCGCCACCGCCGCCGCGACCTGATCGGCTTTCGACACGTCGCAGGTGACGGCGATGGCATTCGGCCCCAGCGCCTCGGCCACGGCGCGCGCGCCCTCGGCGTTGAGATCGGCGACGGCGACCTTCGCACCCTCGCGGATGTAGGTCTCGGCGATGCCCTTGCCGAAGCCCGAGGCCGCGCCGGTGATCATGGTTGTCTTGCCCTGAAGTCTCACGTTCTTTCTCCTAGCCATGTCTTTTGGGTCGGCCCCCGCGGGCCGGCGAAACCTGTCGCACTGTTCAGTGGTCGCGGCGCTCAGCCGTGGTTGTTGACGACCGTCTTGATGTGGGAGAACTCCAGCAGCGCGGCGAAGCCTTTCTCGCGGCCGTGGCCGGACTTGCGGATGCCGCCGAAGGGCAGTTCGACCCCGCCGCCGGCGCCGTAGCCGTTGATGAACACCTGCCCGCAGCGCAGCGCCTTGGCGACCCGCTGCTGGCGGGCGCCGTCTCGGGTCCAGACCGCGGCGACCAGCCCGTAGTCGGTGCCATTGGCGATGCGGATCGCCTCGGCCTCGTCGTCGAAGGGGATCATCGCCAGCACCGGGCCAAACACCTCTTCCTGCGCGATCCGCGCGTCGGGGGCGCAGGGGCCGAAGATGGCGGGTGCCACGTAGTAACCGCCCTCGGGCGCCTCGGCGGCGATGCCGCCGCGCGCGATCAGCGGCGCATCGGCCTCCGCGATGTAGCCCTCGACCCGGCGCTTCTGCTTGGCCGAGATCAGCGGGCCGAGCACCGCCGCCTCATCTGAAGCGCTGGCCTCGATGCCCTCGAAGGCGGTCGTCAGCTCGGACACGACGCGGTCCCAGAGACTGCGATGCACCAGCGCCCGCGTGCCCGCCGAACAGGTCTGCCCGCCGTTCTGGATCAGCGCTTTGACGACCACAGGGATCGCCGCGTCGAGATCGGCGTCTTCGAAGAGAATCTGCGGCGACTTGCCGCCCAGTTCCAGCGTGCAGCCGATGAAATTCCGCGCCGCCGCGGTCTGGATCATCACGCCCACCTCTGGAGAGCCGGTGAAGGAGATGAAGTCTATACCGCGGTGCTCAGACAGAGCCTTGCCGGCGACATCGCCGCGCCCGGTGACGATGTTGAGCGCGCCGGGCGGGAAGCCAGCCTCAACCGCCAGCTCGCCGATGCGCAGCGCCGTGAGGCAGGCGTCCTCGGCGGGCTTGAGCACCGTGGCATTGCCCATGGCCAGGGCCGGGGCCACCGAGCGGCCGAACATCTGCGCCGGGTAGTTCCAGGGGATGATGTGGCCGGTGACGCCATGCGGCTCGCGCTGCACCTCGACGTTGTAGCCGGGCTGGAAGGGGATGATCTCGCCATGCACCTTGTCCGCCGCGCCGCCGTAGAATTCGAAATATCGCGCGGTCACTTGCATGTCGGCGCGCGCCTGCACGATGGGTTTGCCATTGTCGGCGGACTCGAGCTGCGCCAATTCCTCGGCATGCTCGAGGATCAGCGCCGAGAGCTTGAGCATGAGCCTTCCGCGCTCGGCTGCCGAGAGCTTGCTCCAGGCGCCGCCGTCGAAGGCAGCACGAGCGGCGGCAACTGCCGCGTCAATGTCCTCGAGGCCACTGTCGGCAATCGTGGTGAAGGGCAGGCCATCGAGCGGCGAAAGCACCTCCATTTCGGCGCCTGAAGCGGCCGGGAGAAAGTCGTTGCCGACGAGGTTCAGGGGTTTCGGCAGCACGAGGCTGCGCGAGCTAACAGGGAAGTCTTTCATGCACTTTTCCTTTCCGGATCGAGCGACCCTTCGCCGACCTCGCCGCGTTCGATGACCAGCGTCCGGCTGGCGAAACCTCGCAACAACGAGGGATTGGATTCAGTAATGATGAGGGTGATCCTGCGGTCGCTGTCGCGCAGGGCGCGCAGCGCGTCGGCGTAGCGCAGGGCCAGTGCCGGTGCGAGGCCCTGGAACGGCTCGTCCAGCATCACAAGCTTCGTGCCGAGCATCAGCGCCCGGGCAAGCGCAACCATCTTGCCCTGCCCGCCCGAGACGTTGCCGGCGGGGCGGCCCGCCATTTCCTTCAGCTCGGGCAGGATGTCGTACACCCTGTCCAGCCGGCGCTTGGTCTCTGCCGCGCCGAGCCGAGCCGCATCGGCGGGCAGCAGGATGTTCTCCTCGACGGTGAAGGCCGAAAACAGCCGCCGGTCTTCGGGAGAGTAGCCAATCCCCAGTCCCGGGCGCTTCGGCGGTGCCACGGAAGTAAGCGGCTTGCTGTCGAAGAGGATGTCGCCGCGGACCCGGGTGAAGCCCATGATGGTGCGCAAGAGCGTCGTCTTTCCCGCGCCGTTGCGGCCGATCAGCGCCAGCGTTTCGGCCGGCTCAATGCGGAAGTTGAGGTCGCGCAGGATCTCGATGATCCCGATCGCGGCGGTCACATTGCGGAATTCCAGCATCAGGCCACCTCCTCGCCGATGACGTCCCGGATCACGTCGGGGTGTTCGAGTATCTCCTGCGGCGTGCCGCGCAGCTGCACGCGGCCGGCGTTCCACACCGCCACCTCGTCGGCATGGCGCGCGACGATGCCCATGTCGTGTTCGACGAAGACCGAGGTCACCCCGGCCTCGGCCAGCGCGCCGACGAGGATCTCCATCACCTCGTGCTTCTGCGATGAGGCGACGCCCGAGGTTGGCTCGTCCATCAGCAAGAGCCGCGGCTTCAGCGCCAGCGCCACGGCGATGTCGATCAGCTTGCGCTGGCCTTCCGAGAGTTCCACCACCACCCGGTCCGCCACATCGGTGCAATGCACGAGGTCGAGCAGGTGCATCATCTCGTCGCGCTGGCGGATATTGTGCAGGTTCTGCAGCGGGTTGCGCAGGCCCTCGCGCGCCGCGACAGAGATCAGCAGGTTCTCGAGCGCGGTGTGCTCGGTGAACAGCTGCGGGATCTGGAAGGCCCGCGTCACGCCGCGCCGCACGATTTTGCGCGGCGGCAGCGGGGTGATGTCCTCGCCCTCCAGAAACACCTTGCCCGAATGCGGCTTCAGCCAACCGGTGCAGATGTTGAGAAAGGTCGTCTTGCCCGCGCCGTTGGGGCCGATGATGGCAAGGTTGCGCCCGGCCTCGATCTGCATCGAGACATTGTTGGCCGCGGTCACCCCGCCGAACTTGATCGTCAGATCGCGGGTTTCGAGCAGCGGCGACCTGCTGGCCTCCGGCATGTTCATCGCGTTCATTGCGCGTCCTCCGCCCGGGTGGTGCTTCGCGCCTTGCCGCGGTGGAGCAGACCGTCGGCGATGCCCATGATGCCTTTCGGCGCGAAGAGGATGATGATCAGCAGGAAGGCCCCCAGCAGCATCTGCCAGATGTCGCCGGCATAGGCCGAGGCGTAGATGCGCACGATCTCGTAGATCAGCGCGCCGATGAAGGCGCCGCGCACCGAGCCGGCACCGCCGAGCACGGCGATGAAAACCATCTCGGCCGAGCGCACCCACCAGACGTATTCCGGTGTCACCACGCCCTGCGTCATCGCCATCAGCGAGCCGCCGACGCCGCAGAGGATGGCCGACAGCAGGTAGCCCGACAGCAGCACCCGCTTCGGCGACAGGCCAAGGTATTCGAGCCGCGTCTCGTTGGTCTTGATGGTCTGGAAGATCTGCCCGACCGGCGAGACGAACCAGCGCAGGGTGAGCCAGCCGAGTGCCATCATCAGCGCGATCGACAGGTAGAAGAGCACCGCCTCGAAACCGGCGCGTTCCAGCGCCATGCCCAGCACCGTCGGGCGCGCCAGCCGGATGCCGTCGGCGCCGCCGGTGACGTGGTAGAACTTTTCCAGGATCGACCAGAAGATCATCGAGAAGGCGAGGTTCAGCATCCCGAAGAAGATGCCGCGGTAGCGCACCACGAAGAGCCCGACCAAGAGCCCGCTCACCGCCGCGCCGAGCACCCCGGCGATCAGCACCAGGATCAGGTCCGCCCCGGGCAGCGAGGCCATCAGGAAGGCCCCGGCATAGGCAGAGATGCCGAAGAACAGCGCGTGCCCGAAGGACACCTGCCCGGCGCGCAGCAGCACAGTGACGCCAAGCACGGCGATGCCCTTGGCCAGCGCGAGGTTGATCAGCAGCTGCATCGAGGGGGCGATGAAGGGCACCGCTGCCAGCAGCAGCACCGCCGCGAGGGTCACCAGCGCGCGCAGCGAGGGCGGGCCGCCGGCTTTGGCGGCGCTGCGCGAGGTGGAATGTTGGGAAATATCGCTCATGTCGCGGGCCTCAGATCTTGCGGGCGACTGGGCTGCCGAAAAGCCCCTCAGGCCGGACCAGCAGGACCAGCACCATGATCAGATAGGGCACGAGCACGGCAACCTCGGGCCAGACGTAGACGGCGAAGGAGCGGCCGAGCCCGATCAGCAGCGCGGCCACCGCCGCCCCGCCGATCTGGCCGAGCCCGGCAGTCGCGACCACCGCGAAGGACAGCACGATCATGTCCGCGCCCATGCCCGGCAGGATCGAGGTGGTGGGCGAGGCCAGCGCGCCGCCAAGCCCGGCCAGCACCGCGCCGACCACGAAGGTGAAAAGGAACACCCGGTCGGCGTCGATGCCGATCGACTGCGCCGCCTCGCGGTCCTCGGTGGTGGCGAGGATCAGCTTGCCGATCACAGTGCGGCGCAGGAAGAAGCGCATCCCGACCAGCAGGCCGATGGCGACTAGCGGCAGCAGGATCAGCTGGTAGACCGTGTAGGTCACCCCGAACAGCGTGACGTTCCCCAGCGCCTGCAGCGCGCTCGCCTGGAAATAGGGCTGGGTGCCCCAAACCAGCCGCTGCACGTCCTCGAGGATCATGAAGACCGCGAAGGTGACCAGCAGCTGCAGCACCTCGGGCTTGTCGTAGATGCGCCGCAGCAGCAGCCATTCGATCGGCCCGCCCAGCAGCACGCCGACCAGCACCGCCGAGACCAGCATCAGCGGGAAGGCCAGCACCGGCGCGAAGCCGAGAGCAAGGAAGAAGCCGGTCAGCGACACGGTGGCATAGGCGCCGATGGCGTAGAGCGAGCCGTGCGCCACGTTGAGAATGCGCATCACGCCGAAGATCAGCGTCAGCCCCAATGCGACGATGAAGACCAGCGCCGCGTAGGAGACCCCGTCGAACAGCGCGAGCAGGAAGATGGTCAGGTTCATGAGACCGCCTCTGGTTGGTGGGCCGCCCGGAAGCGTCGCGACGCGCGCGCCCCGGCCCTGTCGGAAGGCCGGCCCGACGGCGCACGCCGGGCCGGTCCGGATCAGTTTGCGTAGGTCTGCACCGACAGCCCGTCGGCGAAGCTCGCATCGAGCCCCTTGATCCAGTCGATCGAGGTCTCGCCCACCGGCGGCAGCAGCCCCTCGCCGTCGAAGATCATGATGTTCTCGAGCGTCGCAAACGGGTACTCTCCGGTCTGCACGCTGGTGCCCATGAGCTGCGATTCCACGCCCTGGTGATCCTCGCGCAGGTGCAGCGCGCGGCCGAGGCCCTGGAACTCCAGCCCGTCGAGCGCCGCCAGCAGCTGCGCCTCGTCCGGCCAGTCGACGCCATTGTCGGTGATCGCCTTCTCGTAGGCGGTGGTCAGCGCGGCGAAGGCCTGGCTGGCGTGGAACACCGAGTAGACGGGGATGTCGCCGGTGGCTTCCTTGTACTGCTCCATGAAGCCCTTGAAGTCCGCGTCATCGCGGCGTTCGGGGTGCAGGAAGTAGTGATCGCCGCGCGCGCCGACGATATGGCCCGCCGGCAGGCTGCTGCCGAGCCGCTCGAGCGAGCTTTCCGCCAGCGGCAGCACGAAGGTCGAGGTGTTCATCAGCCCGCGCTGGAACGCCTGCTGCACAAAGGTGTCGAGATCGCCGCCCCAGGAGGTCGACAGCACCACGTCCGGGCGCAGCGCCTGCAAGCGCGAGATCTCGGTCGAGAAGTCGGGCGCGCCGAACTTGGGGAAGAATTCGCCCACCACCTTCACCCCGGGCTTCATCGCCTCGAGCGCGGTGTGGAAGATGTCCCAGCTGTCGCGGCCCCAGGCGTAGTCCTGGTTGACCACGGCGATGGTCTCGAAGTCGGGGTTGGTCTTCAGCAGGTAGGCGACCGCCGCCAGCATCTCGGAGGTGGCGTTGCCCTGCGGGCGGAACACGTAGTCATAGGCCTGTTCCTCGAAGATGCGCTGGGTGCCACAGTCCCACATCAGGTTCGGCACCTTCAGGTCCTCGGCCAGCGGCGCGAGGGTCTGGCAGTTGCCGGAAGAGATCGAGGCCAGCATCACCTCGGCGCCTTCGGTCTGCGCCACGCGGCGGAATTCCGAGGTCAGCGCCTCGGCGCCGGCGCCCTCGTCGATATAGGTCACCTCGATGGGCACGCCGTTGATGCCGCCCTCGGCGTTGCGGTTGGCGACGAAGATGTCCATCGCGTCGCGCGCCGGCACCCCGAAGACCGAGGCCGGGCCGGTCAGGAACGTGGTCATGCCGATCTTCAGTGCCGCGGGCTTGTCCGCCGCCATGGCCGCCAGCGGCAGCGCCATGCAGAGCGCCGATGTGGTCAGTAGTGTCTTCATTGGTGGTCTCCTCCCTGTGTCCGTCCCGATCAGCGGATTGCGATCGGGTTGATGATCATCTGCACGGCGCCCTGCAGACGGGCCTGTCCCAGCACGAACAGGAACTCGTGCACGCCGTCGTCGGCGAGCGCGCGGGTGTCCATGTTCTCGAGGATGTAGATGCCGTGTTCGGGCTGCAGGATCTGATGCGCGCGGAAGGCCTCTCCCTCGGTCTCCGCTGGCACCACCTCCATGCCCCAGGTGTCCGCGCCCACGGCCATGACGCCGATCTCGGCGAGGTATTCGGCGCCGCTGACGCCAAGCCCGGGCTCGGCCGCGCCGAAGCGCGCCGGGTCGGGCGAGTCGCCGTCGAGCAGGTCCATCCAGTTCGAGTTGAACAGCACCACGTCGCCCTCGCGCAGCTCGACGCCCTGCGCCTCGGCGGCGGCCTCGATGTTCTCGCGGGTGTAGGCGACGCCTTCCTCGACCATCGCGGTGCCGAAATGCGCCGCCATGTCGAGCAGCACGCCGCGCCCGACAAGGCCGGGCAGCTTTTCAAGACCCAGCTCGGTCAGGCCTGAGGCCGGGGCGAAATCGCCGTAGGTGCGGCCGCCGTAATAGACGTGATCGACCCCGGCATGGCCAAGCCCGTCGATCTGCGGGCCGATGCCGAGCCAGCCCATGAAGATGTCGTCATTGTAGGTGAAGTTGTTGTTGCCAAGGCCGGAATTGCCGTTCTGCCCGGGCTGCAGCACGGTCAGCGACAGGCTGCGCGGCGGAAAGGCGGGCGTGTCGGGCCCGACGATCATCCCAAGGCTGTAGACCTTGCCCTCGGTGACCAGTTCGGCCGCCAGCTTCACCCGCTCGGGGGTCATCAGATTGGCCGCGCCCAGCTCGTCGCCTTCGCCCCACGGGCTCTGCGTCCAGTCCTGCGCCGCGCCGGCCTGCACCGAGACCGCCAGCGCCAGCCCCGCGACCGAGAGCCGCAGCGCCTTCGTCCAAGCGCCGCCGCGGCGCGCGCCCAACAATTGAGATTGAGTCCCCATAGCTTCCTCCCAGAGCTCGAGATGTGACAGAGCCTAAGATCACAGAGCGAACCGCCGCCAATACCTTGGCGCACTTCCGGTCATAGGTTTAAGCTATGCCTCTGGGGAAAGGCGTTTCGGCGCCCGTCCGAAGCCTTAGCCTGAGCAGCTGAGGGGCCGCTTTGGCCACAGGGAGGAGACAGCAATGAAGATCGAAGCTGCCGTGTTGCTGCGCGGGGGGGTGGAGCGCGATTTCGAGGCCGCGAATGCGCTGGAGGTGCGCGAGCTCGACCTCGCCGCGCCCGGGCCGGGCGAGGTGCGAATCCGCGTCGCCGCGGCGGGCGTGTGCCATTCCGACCTGTCGGTGATCAACGGCACGCGGCCGCGCCCGGTGCCGATGGTGCTGGGGCACGAGGCCTCGGGCTACGTCGAGGAGGTGGGCGAAGGCGTCAGCGATCTGGCCCCCGGGGACCATGTGGTGTGTATCTTCGCCCCGGGCTGCGGCAGCTGCCTGCCCTGCGCCGAGGGGCGCCCGGCGCTCTGCACCCGCGCCGCGAAGCACCATGGCGTGGGCGAGCTGATGACCGGGCACCGCCGCCTGTCGATGCAGGGCGCGGCGGTGAATCACCATGTCGGGGTCTCGGCCTTTGCAACCCATGCGGTCCTTGCCCGGCAGTCGCTGGTCAAGGTCGAGGCCGACCTTCCGCCGCATATCTCGGCGCTGTTCTCCTGCGCCATGCTCACCGGCGCGGGGGCGGTGTTCAACACCGCGCGGGTGATGCCCGGCTCAAAGGTGGCGGTCTTCGGGCTCGGCGGTGTCGGCCTGTCGGCGATCCTCGGGGCGGTGGCGGCGGGCGCCGGCGAGATCATCGCCATCGATCCCTTCGAGGCCAAGATGCAGACCGCGCTCGAGATGGGGGCGACACGGGCGGTGAAGGCCGATGCCGACACCATCGCGGCGGTGCGCGAGGCCACCGGCGGCGGCGTCGACGTGGCGATCGAGCTGGCGGGCTCGACCAGGGCGCTGGAAACCGCCTGGGGCTGCACCTGCCGGGGCGGCACCACCGTCACCGCCGGCCTGCCGCATCCCGATGCGCGCATGGCGCTGAACGCGCTGCAGCTGGTCGCCGAAGAGCGCACGCTGAAGGGCAGCTACATCGGCTCCTGCGTGCCGCAGCGCGACCTGCCGCGGATGTTCTCGCTGCATGCGCAGGGCAAGCTGCCGGTCGAAAAGATGCTGACCCACCGGCTGAAGCTGCGCGACATCAACCGCGCGATGGACCAGCTCGACCAGGGCACGGCCATCCGCCAGGTGATCGAGTTCGACGGATGATCGACATTCGCCAGCTGCGCTACTTCCTCGCCATCGCCGATGCGCCGTCGATCTCGGCGGCGGCGCAGAGCATCGGCGTCGCGCAGCCCTCGCTGTCGCAGCACATCCAGCGGATGGAAGAAGAGCTGGGCGTCAAGCTGATGGACCGCTCGCCGCGCGGCACGCTGCTGACCCAGGAGGGCCATGTCTTCGTCGAGCACGCGCGCCGCATCTGCGACAGTCTCGACCGCTGCATCGAGGACATGCGCGAGCTTGGCGGCGTGGTGCGGGGCCGGGTCGGCTTCGGCATGCCGCCGTCCTGCTCGATGGTCATGTCGGTGCCGCTGGCCGAGACCGTGCGGCTCGAACTGCCCGAGGTGCGGCTGCGCGCGGTCGAGGCGATGAGCGGCTATCTCAAGACTTGGATCGAGGACGGCACGGTCGACATCGGCTTTCTCTACGATCTGACCGACGCCGGCCACCTGCGCGCGACGCATGTGATGGACGAGGAGCTGTTCTTCTACTCCGCCCCCGACGCCTGGCCGTTGGACACGCCGCCCGGCACGCCGGTGCCGCTGGCGGCGCTACAGCCGCTCGACATGATCCTGACCTCGAACGGGCTGCGCAACACCATCGAGGGCTACTGCAGCAAGCACGGCATCAAGCTGAACGTGGTGGTCGAGATGGACGCGATGACGCAGATCAAGGAGCTGGTGGCGCGCGGCTCGGGCTATACCATCTTCGCCCCGGTCGCGGCGCAGGATTTCGTCCAGCGCGGCGAGCTGTTGCGCGCGCCGATCGTCGCGCCCACCATGATGCGGCCGGTCTATCTGGTGTCGAACCCGGCCCGGGTGATGACCCGGGCCTGCCGCGCCGTCGAGCAGCTGACGCTCGACGTCGCGCGCGAGCTGGTGCAGCGCGGCATCTGGGAAGCCAGCCTGGTCTGACCCAGCCAGCGGTCAGGCGCGGATCAGCGCGCCGATGTCGCGGGCCGGAACGCCGGCGGGATCGGCCTCGATCCGTTGCATGAGCGCCAGCACCGGCTCGGCCCGCGCGCCGAGCACGGCACGCGCCTTTCCGGCGACGCGGCGCATCAGCTCGGCCGGCGGCAGCGGCGCGGCAAGGTCATGCGAAAAGCGTAGCGCGCGGCCGTCCCGCAGGTGCAGCACACCGCTGCCCTGCTGATCCGAAAGCGCCCGATCGCCGGTGACCTCGACCCGCTGCGCAAAGGCGGCGAGCCCCGGATCGTGCGCCAGCGCATCGGTGTAGATCCCGCCCTCGCCGGTCTCGAGTCCGCGCAGCACCATGCCCGCCAGCCAGGCGTAGCTGAACTTCACCTCGAGCCCGGTGCGCGGCGCCTTCAGGTCGCAAACCCGCAGCCAGCGCGGATTGGTGCGCAGCTCGAGCCGGTCGACCTGCGCGAGGTCGATGCCCGCGGCGATGCCGCGCAGCCCCTCGATCATCGCGTGCAACCCGTGGCAGCAGGCGTGGAACTTGTAGCGGTTGTCGGCAAAGCGCATGTCGCGCAGCCCGCCGGCGAAGGGCACCGGCGCATCGCAATGGGTCTCGACAAAGCCCTGCGGCCCGAAGATTCCGTCATCCGCCGACGTCAGCCCCAGCTGCGCGAGTTGCACCGCCTCGACCCCGTTGGCGGCGGCGATCCCGGCGTTGAGTGGCTTGCCCATGGTGCCGAACTGGCTCTTGAGCCCCGAGGCGCGGGTCGCGCAGAGGCCAAGCGCGGCGCGCATCTGCGGCTCGGTCAGCCCGGCGAGCCGGGCCGCCGCCACCGTGGCTCCGAAGGCGCCGGCGGTGGCGGTCTGGTGAAAGCCGCGGTTGTAATGCCCCGCCCCGAGCACCGTGCCGAGCCGGATCGCCGTCTCTGCCCCCAGCAGGAACGCCGCGGCCAGCGCCTCGGCAGAGGCCTGCTGCGCCTCAGCCATGGCCAGCGCGGCGGGAAAGATGCCGACCGAAAGATGCCCGACGTGATCGAAATGCGTGTCGTCGTAATCCAGCGCATGCGAGGTGGTGCCATTGACCAGCGCCGCCATGCGGGCCGGCGCATGGCCGCCGCCGAACACCGAGGCCGCGGATGCGGCACCCTGCTCTGCCGCCGCGAAGGCGCGCATCTTCTCAGCCACCGGCTCTGTCGCGCCGGCGATGCCGCAGACCAGCCAGTCGACCAGCGAGACCTGCGCCAGGGCAAGCGCCTCGGACGGGCAATCGGATGGCGCCAGGCGCGCCAGCCCGATCAGCGCGTCGAGCGGACGGACAACCGGAGAGTCCGGCGCGGCAAGGCTTGTTTCGGGCATGACTGAGACCTCTTTCTGTGCTGCCCGCACCTTCCCGCCCAAGGCCGCCGCGGGCCAATAGCTCTTGGCTCTGTCGGCCATAGAAGGAAGTTCTGACTAGCGATGCGAAGGGTGGATTTGGCTTAAACAATAGCAGGTAAGTTCGCGATGAGCCGGTGTATGGCAAGCAACATGGTCCACTCGCGGGTCGGCAGTGACCGATAACTGGGAATTATGTCATATCGGACGTTTGAGCGGTTGCGCGCCGGAGCAATTCGAAAAGCGAAAACGAAACGAAATTCGTTTTGCCATGAGAACGGAAAGCAGCCGGTGCTTTCTTCCTCTGGCGCATACCTGCTCCGCACAAGACTGCCGGTTCTCCGGTTCCCAAAATGGGCCAGACGTGGTGCCGGCCTCGGCGAAGCCAAGGCTCGGGCAGGCTCGCAAGGGCGACAGCACCTGCGCTGTCGGATATGTGCGCACACAGCGCTGCCTCGTCAGCCGTTCTGCCAGCAAGTTGAAGTGATCGACGTAGCCCGACCCCCTTTTTGGGGTTGCCGATTTCCAATCGAAACTGAACCGGGCGCGGAGATCAAAAATCAAAACTGTCGATGTCGCGGATGTAGGCCTCGAAGAAGTCGGTGAAGGTGCCGACCAGCGGCGGCAGTTTCTCGTAGGGTGGATAGTAGAGCAT
>NZ_JAAGOV010000050.1:0-49657 GCF_010500785.1 Salipiger sp. PrR003 | reverse complement strand
TTAAGTGCTGCCGCGCCAATGGTACTGCGTCTCAAGACGTGGGAGAGTAGGTCACCGCCAAACCTAGTAAAACCCACAGTATCTCTCCTAAACGATGACCCAAGCCACGTGCCGTTTCCGAGCCGTGGGCAGGGACACTCCAAGGTCTCAAGCGTTTGACGCCCACGGTGCATGCCGCGGGCGTTTCTTGTGTTCGAGCGGCGCGCAAGGGGCGCTTGGAGCCGGACCTGCAATCAGCGCAGATCCGGCCCGTGCCGCAGATTTTGCTCAGCCCAGGATTGCGTCGACCGCGTCGCGCGTCACCGAAACGATCTTGTCGGCCTCCTCGGAGGTCAGGCACAGCGGCGGGGCGAAGCCGAGAATGTCGCCCTGCGGCATGGCCCTTGCAATCACGCCGCGCTCAAGCATCGCGGCGACGACCTTTGCGCCCTTGCCCTCGGACGGATCGAAGAACCTGCGACCCCCGCGCTCGGCGACGAGCTCGACCGCGCAGAGCATGCCCTTGCCGCGGACCTCGCCGACATTGGGGTGATCGCCGAGCGCGTCGCGCATAGTGTCAATCAGGTAAGAACCTGTCTTTGCAGCGTTCTCAACCAAACCCATCTTGTCGATCAACTCGAGGTTGGCGATGCCCGCAGCGGCACCGATGGGGTGGGCGGAATAGGTCCATCCATGGCCGAGCACGCCGTTTTCATCTGTGCCCCGGCACAGCACGTCCCACATGCGCTGGCCGACGATCGAGGCCGAAAGCGGCGCATAGGCCGAGGTCAGCCCCTTGGCCGAAGTGATGAGGTCAGGCGTCATCCCGTAGTGGTCCGAGCCGAACATCGAGCCGAGACGTCCGAAGCCGGTCACCACCTCGTCGACCACCAGCAGGATGTCGTGCTTGTCGAGCACCTTCTGGATCGCCGGCCAGTAGCCCTCGGGCGGGGGTACGATGCCACCGGTGCCGAGCACCGGCTCGCCGATGAAGGCGGCGATGGTGTCCGCGCCCTCGCGCTCGATCAACGCTTCCAGTTCCGCAACGCAATGGGCGGTGAACGCGGCCTCCGACATGGTCAGGTCGGGGCGGCGGAAATAGTAGGGCGCCTCGGTGTGGATCACCTGTGCCAGCGGCAGGTCGAACTTCTTGTGGAAGAGCTCCAGCCCGGTCAGCGAGCCGGTCATCAGCCCCGAGCCGTGGTAGCCGCGCCAGCGCGAGATGATCTTCTTCTTCTCGGGGCGGCCGAGGATGTTGTTGTAGTACCAGATCAGCTTGATGTTGGTCTCGTTGGCGTCCGACCCGCCGAGACCGAAGTAGACACGCGCCATGTTCTTCGGCGCGCGGTCCATGACCATCTTCGACAGGGTGATCGAGGCCTCTGAGCCGTGTCCGGCATAGGCGTGGTAGTAGGCCAGCTCATAGGCCTGCTTGGCGATCGCCTCAGAGATCTCGGTGCGGCCGTAGCCGACATTGACGCAGTAGAGCCCGGCGAAGGCGTCGAGCAAACGGGTGCCGTCGCGGTCGCGGATATGCACCCCGTCGCCGCCGGTGACGATGCGCTGCGCGCCCTCGCCCCGGGCGAACTGGCCGAGGTTGGTCGACGGGTGGAAGAAGTTCTCGCGGTCCCACTTGGCGAGTTGGTCGTTGGTCAGCATGTCGTCTCCTTCGGTAGTCATTCGGGTCTGCGGGAGGGATCACCCCCAATCGCGGCAGACGTATTTGATGTCGGTGAAGGCCTCGAGGCCCTGGCGGGCGCCCTCGCGGCCCAGCCCGGATTGCTTGCTGCCGCCGAACGGGATCGGCGCGCCGGTGACCTTGGTGCGGTTAACCGCGACCATGCCGAACTGCAGCGCCCGGGTGAGCCTGTAGATGCGGCGAGGGTCGAGGCTGTGGACGTAGGCGATGAGCCCGTATTCGGTGGCATTGGCGCGGGCGATCACCTCCTCCTCGGTGTCGAAGACCGAAAGCGGCGCGACCGGGCCGAAGGTTTCCTCGGACATGATGGCGGCCTCACCCGGCACATCGGCCAGCACGGTGGGCCTGTAGAAGAGCTTGCCAAGACCTTCGTCGATGGAGCCGCCGGTGAGCAGTCGGGCGCCCTTGGCAACCGCGTCGTCCACATGCGCTTGCTGCTTGGCGATGGCGCGCTCATGGATCAGCGGCCCAATGTCGGGGTCATCCATGCCGCGGCCGAGGGACAGCGCCTCGACAGCCCGGGTGAACCTGGTGCAGAACTCCTCGTAGATCGGGCGCTGGATGTAGAAGCGGTTGGCGCCGAGGCAGTCCTGACCCGAGGTGGCGAACTTGGCCTTGATCGCCTCGGTCACCGCGCGGTCTAGATCGGCGCCCTTGAAGACGATAAAGGGGGCGTGGCCACCAAGCTCCATCACCAGCCGCTTGACCGTGTCAGCCGACTGGCGGTAGAGCAGGCGACCGACCTCGGTTGAGCCGGTGAACGACAGCGCCCGCACACGCTTGTCCGAGGTCCATTCGCCGACGATGGCGGCGGCGTCGCCGATCACTGTGTTGACCACGCCCGGCGGAAACCCCGCGCGGCGCGCGAGCACCGACAGTGCCAAAGCCGAGAGCGGGGTTTCAGCCGAGGGGTGGATGACCACGGTGCACCCGGCAGCGAGCGCCGCGGCGGCCTTGCGGGTGATCATCGCCGAAGGGAAGTTCCATGGCGTGATCAGCGCGGCAACCCCCACCGGCTCGCGCCAGAGCTCCATCTCGGCGTCGGGCAGGTGGCTGGTGACCCCCTCGATATTCGGGCGCAGCGCTTCCTCGGCGTAGAACTGCACGAAGCTGGCGGCATAATCGATCTCGCCGCGCGCCTCGCTGATCGGCTTGCCCTGCTCGGCGACCATGATGCGGGCGAGGTCTTCTTTGGCCGCGACGATCAGCGCGTGCCAGCGGTGCAGGATCTCGGCGCGGTCCTGCGGCAGGGTGCTCGCCCAGCCCCCGAAGGCGGCATCTGCGGCATCGACCGCGGCGCGCGCGCCATGGGCATCGCTGATCGCAACCTGTGCAATCAGCGCGCCGCTGGCCGGATCGCGCACGGCGAGACGCCCGTTCCCGGCGAAATCACCGACCCCCTGCAGCAGCTCCGGGTCGGACAGTCCAAACGCCGGTTTGTTCGAAAGATCGCTCATGCCTGCGCACCTCCTTGGATGGCTCAAGCATGGGGCAGGGCGGGCAGAGAGTTCCCCGGGACTTCGGTCAGGCGGCAGAAATTTTCTCTGCGCTTGCGGGCTGGCGGAGAGAAACTCTCTGGCCCCCGCAGCGCTTTCCTAGCGCCGCAGCAGTCCTAGCGCGGGCGGGTCGTTCTTCACCGGCTTGGTGACGATGTAGCTGTAATAGCGGCGCACCCCCGCGCGGCTTTCCAACAGACCGTCCATCAGCGCCTGGAAGGCCGCGACATCGCTGCTCACGACCTGCATCAGGTAGTCGTAGCCGCCGCCGATGGCCCAGCAGCCGGTGATCTCGTCGATCCGTGCCACGGTGCGCTCAAAGAGCTGGAAGCTCTCGGCCCGGTGGCTGTCGAGCTCGACGGTGACGAAGACCTGCACGTGCGGGCCGAGCGCCGCGAGGTCGATCTCGGCGCGGTAGCCGGTGATCAGCCCAGCCTTTTCGAGCCGCTTCATCCGCTCCCAGCAGGGGGTCGGCGAGAGGTTCACGCGGGCCGCGAGCTCGGTCTTGGCGATGCGGCCCTCGCGGCTCAGCGTGGCGAGGATCGCGATGTCTCTGCTGTCGAGGCGGGTGGTGTCCATGACACGCTTGTTCCGGTGAAAACCCGTCATGTCAATCTGGACAAGTCCCGGATCGTGCAGGACTCTGCCAGCCATGTCACATTGGCCGCTCACCTCCGAGGATGTCACCCGCCCCGCCTATCGCAGCGTCGCGCAGGGGATTGTCGCCGCCATCAGCTCGGGCCAGCTCAGACCCGGCGACCGGCTGCCGGCGCATCGCGAACTGGCCTGGCAGCTCGGCATCTCGGTACAGACGGTGAGCCGCGCCTACGAGGAGCTGATCCGCGCCGACATGATCTCGGGCGAGGTCGGGCGCGGCAGCTTCGTGAAGTCAGGGATGCGCGAGACGGTCAACCTTCCCTGGCACCGCACAAGGGAAAGCCGGCCGCGGTTCGACCTGTCGCTCATGAGCCCGGTGCACCTGCCGCAGGTCGCCGAGGCCTGGCGCTGTTCGATGCGGCGCATTGCAGAGAACCCGCCGCATGAGACGATGTTCGCCCTGCGGCCGGGCGAGACGCTGGCGCGCTACGATGCCGCCGCCTCGGGCTGGCTGGCGCGCTGCGGGCTGCTCGCTCGGCCCGGGCGCACGCTGGTGACCAACGGTGTCACGCCCGCGATGTTCGTCGCGCTGATGACCGTCGCGCGGCATGGCGATGTCGTCGCCTGCGAGGCGGCGACAAGCCACGCGCTGAAACCCGCCGCGCGCCAGCTCGGCTTGCGTCTGCAGGGCATCGCGCAGGACGCGCGCGGGATGCTCCCCGAGGCGCTGAGCGAGGCCGCCGCCGCCTCGGCGGGGCAGATGAAGGCGGTTTATCTGCTGCCATCGGGGGCCGGGCCCTACGCAAAATTGATGGATCGCGAGCGCCGCGCGGATCTGGCCCAGGCAGCGCGCTCTGCGGGGCTCTTCATCCTGGAGTGCGACCCGCTCGGGCCGCTTGTGCCGCGTCGTCCGCCGCCGCTCGCAAGCTTCGCTCCCGAGCGGAGCTTCTACTTCACCGGGCTGACCAAATGCCTGTCGCCCGGGCTGCGCTTCGGTATTCTCGCGATGCCTGATCACCTGTCAGAGCGCACTGTCAACAGGCATCTGTCGGTGTCGTGGATGGCGACGCCGATCATTGCCGAGATCGCCACCGACTGGATGGAGAGTGGCGTCGCCGACGCGCTGCTGCAGGTGCACCGAAAGGAACTTGTTGCCCGCAACCGACTCGCGCAGCGCCACCTCGGGCCGGGAAACGGCGGATTTGCCTACGCGCTGCACCGCTGGCTTCTGCTGCCGGAAGGCCTTTCGGAACGGGCCTTTCAGCGCCAGGCGCTGCGCAATGGCGTGGCCGTAGCGGCGGGCGCAAACTTCGCCGTGACAGACCGTCGACCGGCGGTGCGGGTCTGCCTCGGCGGATTGGGGAGAGGCGACTTGGAACAGGCCTTGGGCGCTCTCGCGGCGCTGCTGCCAGCGCCCGGACAACCCCAGGGTTGACAGCCGATTTGCGATTCTCCTCGAATTGTCATGATTTAATATAGACATTGACTTGAGTATTTTCGACTCCGAGGTTGGGCGCATCCGCGCGGATCGTGATCCGCGACCTGAAACCAAGCCCTGACGCCGCAGGCGACGGGGCAGACCGACAGGGGGTACGACATGACCTACAAGACAGTTCTCGCAACGAGCGCCGCGGCGCTCCTTCTCGGCTCGGGCGCCGCTCTGGCCGACACCTGGCGCTATGCGTTCGAAGAGGCGATGGACGAGGTCCAGGGCAAGTTCGCCCAGAAATTCAAGGAAGAGGTCGAGGCCAATTCCGACCATGAGATCCAGCTCTTTCCCTTCGGCACGTTGGGCGAATCCGCCGACACGATGGAGCAGGCCCAGTCCGGCATCCTGCAGTTCGTCGACCAGTCGCCGGGCTTCACCGGCGCGCTGATCCCCGAGGCCCAGGTCTTCTTCGTGCCCTACCTGCTGCCGCAGGACGACGCACAGCTTGCCTCCTTCTTCAAGAATTCCAAGGCAATCAACGAGATGTTCCCGCCGCTCTACGCCGAGCAGGGGCTCGAGCTGCTGACCATGTTCCCCGAGGGCGAGGTGATGATGACCACCACCGAGCCGGTGGAGTCCCCCGCCGACCTCGACGAGGTGAAGTTCCGGGTGATGACCAACCCGCTGCTGGTAGAAAGCTACCAGGCCTTCGGCGCCACGCCGACGCCGCTGCCCTGGGGCGAGGTCTATGGATCGTTGCAGACCGGCATCATCCAAGGGCAGGAGAACCCGGCCTTCTTCATCGAGTCGACCAAGATGTACGAGGTGACCGATTACATCACCCGCACCGGCCACAACAATTTCACCACCGCGGTGATGGCCAACAAGGAGTTCTATGACGAGCTCTCGGAAGAAGACCAGACGATGATCGACAACGCGATCAGCGCCGCCTTCGACTACATCATCGACTACCAGAAGGGCCTGACCGAGGAGTCGCTGGAGAAGATCATGGCGGCCAAACCTTCGATGACCATCACCGATCTCACCGAAGAGCAGCGCCAGCCCTTCATGGACACGGCAGAGTCGGTCGAGCAGGAGTTCCTCGAGATCGGCGGGCCGCAGGCGCAGGAAATCCTCGATCAGCTCAAGGCCGACCTCGCCGCGGCGGCCGAGGGCTGAACGCCCGCCAACGCAGCAGAGCCAAAGGTCGCGCCGGCTGCCCGAGAGGGTCGGTCGGCGCGGCCATGAGCGGTTTCGCGACAGCAACAAGGACAGCGGCATGAAGACTGACCGACACGGCGCGCCCGAGCTCGACCCTGACATTCTCGCCGAGGTTCAAACCTCGGCTGTGGACGATGACATCGACGATTCTGGCTATGTTTCGGGCCTCCCTGGCATTCTTGGGGTGATCGACGGGGCCGTCGCGCGCATCGAGGCGGTGCTTCTGGCACTCGGCGTGCTGCTCATGGCGCTCAACACCATCGCCAACGTGGTGGGCCGCTACCTGTTCTCCCAAAGCCTGTTCTTTTCCGAGGAGGTGAACCAGGCGCTGATCATCCTGATCACCTTCGCAGGTATCTCCTATGCCGCGCGCCATGGCCGCCACATCCGGATGTCGGCCTTCTTCGACGCCGCCCCGCCGAAGCTGCGCAAGGCGCTGATGGTGCTGATCGCGGCGGTGACCGCCGCGGCGATGTTCCTGCTGGCCTGGTACGCGCTCGACTACGTGAGGGCGCAGGCCTCGCGCGGGCGCTTGCTGCCGGCACTGCAGGTCCCGGTCTGGTGGATCATCGTCTGGGCGCCGCTGGGGTTCTTCCTGACCGGGCTGCAATACACGCTCACCGCGATCAAGAACCTGTTGCACGACGATATCTGGCTCTCGACCAGCACGCTCGAAGGCTATGACGACACCGGCGAAGAGGAGGTCTGAGACATGTCCCTTGCCATCTTCGGCACGATGATTGTGCTGCTGCTGCTGGGCTTTCCGATGATGATCCCGCTGATCGCCGGCTCGCTGATCGGCTTTGTCGCGCTGTTTGGCGGGGTCAGCCAGCTCGACACGATGGTGCAGCAGATCCTCGGCGGCATACGCCCGGCGAGCCTGATCGCCGTCCCAATGTTCATCTTCGCGGCCGATATCATGACCCGCGGCCAGTCTGCCAACCGGCTGATCGACCTTGTCATGGCGTTCGTCGGCCATCTCAAGGGCGGGCTGGCGGTCTCGACCGCCGCGGCCTGCACGCTCTTCGGCGCGGTCTCGGGTTCGACGCAGGCGACGGTGGTCGCGGTTGGCGGGCCGCTGCGCCCGCGCATGCTCAAGGCCGGCTACAAGGACAGCTTTGCGCTGGCGCTGATCGTCAATTCCTCGGACATCGCCTTTCTGATCCCGCCCTCTATCGGCATGATCATTTACGGCGTGGTCTCGGGGACTTCGATTTCGGAGTTGTTCATCGCGGGCATCGGGCCCGGGCTGCTGATCCTCGTGCTTTTCTCGATCTACTCCTACATCTACGCCGTCCGGAACGACGTGCCGACCGAGCCGAAAACGAGCTGGTCCGAGCGCGGCCGGGCCATCCGCCGGGCGCTCTGGCCGCTCGGCTTTCCGGTGATCATCGTCGGCGGCATCTACGGGGGTATCTTCTCGCCCACCGAGGCGGCCGCCGCTTGCGTGCTCTACGCGCTCATCCTCGAGATGGGCGTGTTCCGCGAGATGAGCGTCAAGCAGCTCTACGCCACCGCCAAGTCGACCGGGCTGATCACCGCGGTGGTCTTCATCCTCGTGGGCGCGGGTGCGGCGTTTTCCTACGTCATCAGCTTTGCGCAAATCCCGCAGCAGGTGCTGGGCAGCATCGGCATCGACGAGATGGGCCAATATGGCGTGCTCTTCACCATCTCCATCGCCTTTTTTGTCGGCTGCATGTTTGTCGATCCGATCGTGGTGATCCTGATCCTCGTGCCGATCTTCGCGCCGGTGGTCCAAAGCGTTGGGCTCGACCCGGTGCTGGTGGGCACGATCATCACACTCCAAGTGGCCATCGGCAGCGCGACACCGCCCTTCGGCTGCGACATTTTCACCGCCATAGCGGTGTTCAAGCGGCCCTACGCGGAAGTGGTTAAGGGCACGCCGCCCTTCATTCTGATGTTGCTGGCGGTGGCGGTGTTGCTGATCTTCTTCCCGCAGATCGCGCTCTTCTTGCGCGACCTCGCCTTCGCGAAGTGAGGGGAGCCGATATGTTCAAACGGATGCTCGTGGCCTACGACGGCTCGAACGGCGCCTGGGAGGCGATCGAAAAGGCTGCGGAACTGGCGAAGATCACCGGCGCAGAGATCCTCGTGCTGACGGTCTACCGGCACCACTCGATGCTCGAGGCGTCGCTGTCGATGGTGCGCGGCAGCGACCGCGAGGGCGGCAGCCTTGACGACACCATGCGAGCCGTCGCTCGCGAGGCGGCCGAGGAAGCCAAGGCAAAGGCGAAAGAGCTGGGCGCCGAGAAGGTGCAAGCCTTCATCAAGGGCGGCAACTATGCCCGCACCATCGTCAGTTTCGCGCGGGAGAGGGGTTGCGATCTGATCGTCGTCGGCTCGCGCGGGCTGGGCTCGTCCGAGGGCTACATGCTGGGCTCGGTGAGCCACAAGGTGACCAGCCTGACCGACACGCCGGTGCTGGTGGTCTGAGCCATGTCCGCCCCTGACCTGCGCCGGGACCACCTGCGGCGCTTCGGGATGATTGCCCTCGCCACTGACCTGACGATCGAGGGCGATGCCGCGCGGCTGATGCCGCCGGGCACGCAGCTGCATGTCACGCGCATCGCCTTCGAGAATCCGACCACTCCCGAGAGCCTGCGCCGCACCGGCCCGCGCCTACGAAACGCCGCCGAGCTGATCCTGCCCGGCGTGGCGCTCGAGGGGATGCTTTTCGGCTGTACATCTGCCAGCGCCGTGCTGGGGGACGAGGTGACCGCGCTGATCGGCCCGCGCGCCCCGGTCACCACGCCGCTCAGTGCCGCGCTGCGGGCCTGCGAGGCGCTGGGGGTCAGGCGGCTGTCGCTGCTCGCCCCTTATAGGGCGGAGACCACCACGCTCGTCACCGGGCATCTGGCGCGCCATGGCGTCGAGGTGGTGGCGCAAAGCTCGATGGGCCATGCGGACGATCGCGACATGGGGATGCTGACGCCCGAGGCGGTGATCGAGGCGGCACTGGCGGCCGACCACCCGCGCGCCGACGCGCTGTTTCTCTCCTGCACCGCACTCCCGGCGGTCCCGGTGATCGACCGCCTTGAAATGATGCTCGGAAAACCGGTGCTCAGCTCCAACCAGGTGTCATTCTGGTCGATGCTGGACACGGCGGGGCTCTCGGGCGACGGTCCGGGAAGGTTGTTCAAGGTGCACAGATGGTGACGCGCGACGACATAGAGGCGGCGGCGGGTCGCATTCGCGGCATGGTTCGGGAGACGCCGGTGAAGCGCTCGCCCAGCCTGTCCGAGCGCGCGGGCGGCGCGGTCTGGCTGAAGTGCGAGCACCAGCAGCAGACCGGAGCCTTCAAGCTGCGCGGCGCGTCCAATGCCGCCGCCCGGCTTGGGAAGGTGGCCGGTGTCACCACCGCATCGACCGGCAACCATGGCCGCGCACTGGCCCATGCGGCGCGGCAACTTGGTTTGCCCGCAGTGATCTGCGTCTCGCGGCTGGTACCACAGAACAAGCTCGAGGCCATCGAGGCCCTTGGCGCCGAGGCGCGGGTGATCGGCGCCAGCCAGGACGAGGCCTTCGAGGAGGCGCGGCGGCTGGAGCGTGACGAAGGCTTCGCGCTGGTGCCGCCGTTCGACCATCCCGACGTGATCGCGGGGCAGGGGACGCTGGGGCTGGAGATCCTGTCGCAACTTCCCGAGGCCGCGGCGCTGGCCGTCCCGCTTTCCGGCGGCGGCCTGCTGGGCGGGGTGGCGCTGGCGGCAAAATCGCTGCGGCCGGATATCCGCATCATCGGCCTCTCGATGGAGCGCGGCGCCGCGATGGCTGCGAGCCTTGCCGCCGGGCAGCCGGTCGAGGTCGAAGAGCTCGAGACGCTGGCCGACTCTCTCGGCGGCGGCATCGGGCTGGACAACCGCCTGACCTTCGGAATGTGCCGCGAATTGATGGACGCGTTGATCCTGCTCACCGAGGCCGAGATCGCCGCGGGCCTGAGGCACCTCGCCCGCGAGGACGGCGAAACCGTCGAGGGCGCGGCGGCGGTCGGCGCGGCGGCGATCCTCGCGGGCAAGCTGCGCGCGGAAGACGGCCCCTTGGTTCTGCTGCTTTCGGGCGGCAATATCGACCCGGCACGCCACGCCGCGATTGTCGGGGAGGAAACATGAGCGACATTCGGATCTTGCTCGAAGCCGAGCTGCGCGCCTGCGTCGCACTCGATCCCGCCGCGATCGACGTGGTGGAGAGCGCCTTCGCCACGCTGGCAAGGGGTGGGGTCGAGATGCCTCCCATTCTGTCGATGCACATGCCCGAGGTGAACGGCGAACTTGACGTGAAGACGGCCTATGTGCCGGGGTTGCCCGGATTTGCGGTAAAGCTCTCGCCGGGGTTTTTCGATAACCCCGCCAAAGGTCTGCCCTCGACCTCCGGCCTGATGGTGGTGCTGTCGTCGGAAACCGGCCGCGTGCAGGCGGTGCTGCTCGACAATGGCTATCTCACCGACGTGCGTACCGCTGCCGCTGGCGGCGTGGCGGCCCGGCACCTGGCGCGAGAGGACGCCAGCCGCGCCGCGATCTTCGGCGCCGGGCTGCAGGCGCGGATGCAACTGCGTGCGCTCTGCCTCGTGCGCCCCATCTCCGAGGCGGTGATCTGGGCGCGCGACGCGGCCAAGGCGCAGGCGTTGGCGGCGGAGCTGACCACGGGTGATCTGAAAGTCCGTGCCAGCACCGACCCCGAGGAGGCAGCCGGGTTTGCCGATGTGATCGTCACCACAACGCCGACGAGCGAGCCCATTTTGCGCGCCGACTGGCTGCGCCCCGGCCATCACGTCACCGCAATGGGCAGCGACCAGCCCGGCAAGTCCGAGCTGGAGCCGGAGTGCCTCGCCCGCGCCGGCCTCTATGTCGCTGACAGGGTGAGCCAGACCCGGCTCATGGGTGAACTGCGCGCCGCGCTCGACGCCGGCTGCGCGCCGGACCCCGACAGCATTCCCGAGCTGGGAGACATCGTCCTCGGCCGCCACCCCGGCCGCACGGACCCCGATCAGATCACCATCGCCGATCTGACCGGGACCGGTGTGCAGGACACCGCCATCGCAACCCATGCGCTCGCCGCATCTTCAACAGAGGTCTGAATGCCCGAACTCCAAAGAACGCCAGAGCGATACACGACCGAAGAATACGAGGCCCGGCTCGAGAAGATCCGCGCGCGGATGGAGCGCGAGGGGCTCGATCTGCTGATCCTCAGCGATCCCTCCAACATGGCCTGGGTCGCGGGCTACGGCGGCTGGTCCTTCTACGTGCACCAATGCGTGCTCGTTGGCCCCGACGGCCCGCCGGTCTGGTACGGGCGCGGGCAGGACGCCAACGGTGCCTACCGCACGGTCTGGATGGAGCCCGAGCATGTCATCGGCTATCCGGACCACTACGTGCAGTCCACCGAGCGCCACCCGATGGACTATCTCTGCGCCAAGCTCGCTGAGCGTGGCTGGGACAAGGGCACCATCGGCGTCGAGATGGACAACTACTGGTTCTCGGCCCGCGCCTACGAGCGGCTGCAGAGCGGGCTGCCCAACGCGAAGTTCAAGGACACCACCGGATTCATCAACTGGCAGCGTGCGGTGAAATCCGACAAGGAACTCGAGTACATGCGGCAGGCTGCGCGCATCGTCGAGCGCATGCACCACCGCATCGCCGACAAGGTCGAAGTGGGCATCCGCAAGTGCGACCTCGTGGCGGAAATCTACGACGCCGGGCTGCGCTACGACGAATGGTACGGCCATGGCGGCGACTATCCGGCCATCGTGCCACTGCTGCCCTCGGGCCCGGACGCCGCTGCGCCGCATCTGACCTGGGATGACCTGCCGATGAAGCCGGACGAAGGCACCTTCTTCGAGATCGCCGGCTGCTACCAGCGCTACCATGTGCCGCTGTCGCGCACGATCTACCTCGGCACGCCGCCGCAAGAGATCCTCGATGCCGAGAAGGCGGTGCTCGAGGGGATGGACGCCGGCCTCGAAGCCGCGCGGGCGGGCAACCTCTGCGAGGACATCGCCAAGGCCTTCTTCGGCACGCTGGAAAAGCACGGCATCGAGAAGGACAACCGCGCGGGCTATTCCATCGGTCTGAGCTACCCGCCGGACTGGGGCGAGCGCACCATGTCGATCCGGCGGGGCGACAAAACGGTGCTGCAGCCGGGGATGACCTTTCACTTCATGACCGGCCTGTGGATGGAAAACTGGGGCTACGAGACCACCGAGTCCATCGCCATCACCGCTGACGGCGCACCCGAGGTCTTCTGCGACATCCCGCGCAAGATGCTGATCAAGACCTGAAAGCAAGGCGCGGGCCGAGGCCCCCGGGGCGCTTTGCGACCGGCGGCCCGGCCCGCGCTCGTGATGATCAGCGCGCGGGGCCAAAGGCACGAGGCGTCAGGCAGAGCCGCTGGCTTTGCGGAAGGATCGTCACCGCTGCCGCGAGGAGCAGCTCCCAGGCAACAAACCAGGTTCCCCTGACCGCATGACTGCGCCTGTTTCGGCTGCGCGTGCGAGGTCTGGCGTCGAGGTCGTCCCTCATCGTGCGGAGCGTAGCAGGTAGCGTCATGCGGGGTGGGCCGACCCGGTCGTGCCGCAAGTGAGGCACCCGTCTCGCCCGCAAGTTCCGTAGGTTGCGCCAAGTCTCTGTGGTAAGGATGGATAGTCCCCGAGGAGGAATGAGCATGAAGACACTGCCCTTGGCTCTTATGGCGCTCTGCCTTGGCCATGCCGCCCGCGCAGAGGACCCGCTTGTCCAGCCGGTGATCGACGGGTGCATAGACAGTTTGATTGCAAGCGGTGCCGCCACGCAGCCCGGCGGCGAGGTGATTGACACCATGTACTCCGAGGCCGGTACGATGGTCTTCCTGAAGGATGGCGACGGGCGCATCTGGCAGTGTTTCGGCTACCGGGACGGGACCGTCGAGTCGCTCGAACTGGCCGACGCAGATGCGGCCGAGGGCGCCTTCGCTCGCGCGGCGGAGAAGGCGGCGTTTGCGCCCGAGCGCATCAGCTTCGCTCCGGGCACCAGCGGCGCCACCTTGAGCGGGGCGCTCGAGCCCGGGGGTGCGAAGCAATTCGCGCTCGGCGCGCGGGCGGGGCAGGTGCTCGACCTGCGCCTCGATCCGAAGGGAGGAAAGATGTACTATATCTTGCGCAACCCGGACGGCTCGATCCTGCTCGCAGGCACCGATGCCGCGGTTCCCTTCAAGGGCCAGCTGCCGCAGTCCGGCGACATCAATCTCGAGGTGGTCAACTCACAGAGCACGGCACAGGATTTCGAGCTGGTGGTGAAGATTGAATGAGCCGGGGTCGTGGGACGGAGTACCGAGCATGACGGACTTGGCGCACTCCTCAGGCGGCGGACATCGGATCGGCATCGCGTTTGGCACGCTGATCGCATGGGTGGCGGTGACGGTCTTCGGGGCAGGGGTCTTGGGCGAGCCGGTCGAACTCGAGGACATCGCGACGCAGGGCATCGCCTGGCAGATCGCGCTAGCGGGCGTGCTGCTGGTCTGCGTGATTGTCTGGCGCGGATGGCGCGACCTGGGTTTCCGCGCCCCGGCGCCCGGCACGCTGAAGCTGCTCTGGCTGCCGGCGCTGATCGTGCTCGCGATGTTCGGACTGGCGGCGGCGCTGGGGCTGCCCGCCCCGGGTGTGATGCTTCTGGTGCTGGTCAATACGCTTCTTGTCGGCTTCTCGGAGGAAATGATGTTCCGCGGCGTGCTCTTCGGCGCGCTGCGCGAGCGGCTGCGGCCCTGGCCGGCGATCCTTTGGACCACCGGCGCCTTCGGCCTGGTGCATGTGCTCAACGGCTTTCTGACCGGCAGCTTCGTCCTCGCGGTGATGCAGGCGCTGGCGGCCTCCTGCACTGGGCTCATGCTGATGGCGATCCTGTTGCGCACCGGCTCGCTCTGGGTAGCCATCCTCGTTCATGCGCTCTGGGACTGCGCGACCTTCCTCGTGGTGGTGAGCGCGGGGGCTATGAGAGACCTGAAGGAGTTGCAGGCGGCGGGCGGCATTGAGCTGACGCCAGGGCTTCTGGTGCTGCCGCTGCTAATTGTCCTGCCGAACTTGATCTACGGGCTCTGGCTGCTCCGCGGCTCGCGTGTCGAGGCCGTGCCGCGCGCCTGAGGGCGAAGGGTGAGCGGGCCGGACCCGAGACGGCCGAATACGCTCCGCGCGGGCTGGTTTGCGCCGCGCAGGTGGGCTGGCCCCTTGGCAAATCCCCCGCTTTGGGGCAGAGGAACTGCATGAGCCTGACCTCCTTTACCCTTCATGGCCGGGACGGGGCCGCACGCACCGGGGTGATCTCTACCCCGCGCGGCGAGATCCGCACCCCCGCCTTCATGCCCGTCGGCACCGCCGCCACCGTCAAGGCGATGCTGCCCGAGAGCGTGCGCGCCACCGGCGCCGACATCCTGCTCGGCAACACCTATCACCTGATGCTGCGCCCCGGCGCGGAGCGCGTGGCGCGGCTTGGCGGGCTGCACAAGTTCATGAACTGGGAGCGTCCGATCCTGACCGACTCCGGGGGTTTCCAGGTGATGAGCCTTTCGGGGCTGCGCAAGCTCACCGAGGAGGGGGTCACATTCAAAAGCCATATCGATGGCTCCAAGCACATGCTCTCACCGGAAAACTCGATGGAGATCCAGCGGTTGCTCGGCTCGGATATCGTCATGTGCTTCGATGAATGCCCGGCGCTTCCCGCCGACCGCGAGCGCATCGAGCAGAGCATGCGCCTGTCGATGCGGTGGGCACAGCGCTCGCGCGACGCTTTCGGCGACCGGCCCGGCCACATGCTCTTCGGCATCCAGCAGGGCGGGCTCGAGGAAGACCTGCGCGGCGAAAGCGCCGAGGCGCTGACCTCCATCGGGTTTGACGGCTACGCGGTGGGCGGCCTCGCCGTCGGCGAAGGGCAGGAGGCGATGTTCAAGGTGCTCGATTTCGCGCCCGGCCAGCTGCCCGAGGACAAGCCGCGCTACCTTATGGGCGTCGGCAAGCCCGACGACATCGTCGGCGCGGTGAAGCGCGGCATCGACATGATGGATTGCGTGTTGCCCTCGCGTTCCGGTCGGACCGGCCAGGCGTGGACCCGGCACGGCATGGTCAACATCAAGAACGCCCGCCACCAGGACGACCCGCGCCCGCTCGACGAAGATTGCAGCTGCCCGGCCTGCCGCAGCTATTCGCGCGCCTACCTGCACCACGTCTACCGCGCCGGGGAGATGATCTCGGGCATGCTGCTGACCTGGCACAACCTGCATTACTACCAGGAGCTTATGCAGGGGATGCGCGACGCCATCGCGGGCGGCACCTTCGCCAGCTTCGAAGAGAAATTCCACGCGCAGCGCGCCGAGGGTGACATTCCCCCGCTCTGAAGCGACACCCCAAGCAAGGGGTCCGGATCGATCAACAGGCGGCGCCGCGGGAACGTGGCGCCGCCTCTGCGTGTGGGTCCAACCGCTCCCAGCCATATCCTCCGTGCATTTCCGCACAGCGCACTGCGCGGTTGCCGCGGCGCAGCACGTTCCTATCTTTGCACTCCGATGCCGGGGTCAGCCCGGCGCTACCTAGGCCCAATGCAAGGGAGACGCTCCATGACCGAGGCCCTGTTTACCGCCTTCACCGCCGGTGCCATCAAGATGGCGAACCGCGTGGTGATGGCTCCGCTCACCCGCAATCGCGCAGACAATGACACCGCCGAGGTGAACGAGCTGCACGTCGAATACTACCGCCAGCGCGCCGGCGCCGGCCTCATCGTCACCGAGGCGTCGCAGATCTCGCCGCAGGGCAAGGGGTATATCCAGACCCCGGGCATCTACTCGCCGGGGCAGGTGGAAGCCTGGAAGAAGGTGACTGACGCCGTACACGCCAAAGGCGGCAAGATCGTCATCCAGCTCTGGCATGTCGGTCGGATCAGCCACACGTCGTTGCAGCCCGATGAGCAGGCGCCCGTCGCGCCCTCGGCCATTGCGGCAGGCGGCAAGACCTTTACGCTGAACGGATTCGAAGAGACCTCGACGCCTCGCGCGCTGGAGACGGATGAGATCGCCGGCATCGTCGCCGACTACCGCCACGCCGCCCGAGCCGCCATCGAGGCGGGCTTTGACGGCGTCGAGGTGCATGGCGCCAACGGGTATCTGATCGACCAGTTCCTCAAGACCGGGGCCAACCAGCGCGAGGACCAGTACGGCGGCTCGATCGAGAACCGTGCGCGCTTCCTCTTCGAAGTGCTGGACGCGGTCACCGACGAGATCGGCGCCGATCGCACCGGCCTGCGTCTGTCGCCCTTCTCGCCCGCGAACGGCATCACCGACGCCGATCCGCAGCCGCTCTTCGAGTATGTCGTGGGCAAGCTCAACGCCTACAAGCTGGCCTATCTGCATGTGGTCGAAGGCACCACCGGTGGCCCGCGCGCACTGAACGAGGGCGAGAGCCTCGACAAGCTGCAGGCGCTCTACGAGGGGGTCTGGATGGGCAACAACGGTTACGACCGCGAGATGGCCATCGAGGCCGTCGCCTCGGGCAAGGCCGACCTTGTCGCCTTCGGCCGGCCCTTCATCTCGAACCCCGACCTCGTGACGCGCCTTGAAAAGGCGGCGCCGCTCAACGAGGGCGATCAGGACACCTTCTACGGCGGTGGGGCGGAAGGCTATACCGACTACCCGACGCTGACCGAGGCCGCCTGAGGCCGGCGGGGGGCGCGGCGCCGGTGCTTTCCTGTGTTGCCGTTAAGGCTGTTTCAAGGTTTTGGCACCGCGCCCCCCGCAATCTCCCGCCTTCCACGAATTGCCCGCTTGCACCCGGCGCAGCGGAGCGTCACATTGGTGGGAAACGGGTCTGGCGCGCTTGAAAAGTTAACGGATGCGCCCCACCTGAATACCTCGACAGGGGACGGCAGAGGTCGCCGATATCCGGGGCCGGACCGTCCTGCCAGTAGCAAGGAATGCGTATGCAACAGCCTCTCAACACATCCTATCCGGTGCTGCCGCTGCGGGACATCGTCGTGTTCCCGCACATGATCGTGCCGCTCTTCGTAGGGCGCGAGAAATCGGTGCACGCGCTGGAAGAGGTGATGGCGGACGACAAGCAGATCCTGCTTGCCGCCCAGATCGACCCTGCCGTCGACGACCCCGATTCCGACGGCATTTACAAGACCGGCGTGCTCGCCAACGTGCTGCAGCTGCTGAAGCTGCCCGACGGTACCGTGAAGGTGCTGGTCGAGGGGCAGGCGCGCGTCAAGATCACCGAATACCTTGAGAACGAGCGCTTCTTCGAAGCCAAGGCCGAATATCTCTCCGAGATGCCGGGCGACCCCGCCGCGATCACCGCGCTGGTGCGCACCGTCGGCGAGGAGTTCGAGCGCTACGCCAAGGTCAAGAAGAACATCCCCGAAGAGGCGCTCTCTGCGGTCTCGGAAACCACCGATCCGGCCAAGCTCGCCGACCTCGTCGCGGGCCATCTCGGCATTGAGGTGGAACAGAAGCAGGAGCTTCTGGAAACCCTGCCGGTCAGCGAGCGGCTCGAGAAAGTCTACGGCCTGATGCAGGGCGAGCTTTCGGTCCTGCAGGTCGAGAAAAAGATCAAGACCCGCGTCAAGTCGCAGATGGAGAAGACCCAGCGCGAGTACTATCTGAATGAGCAGATGAAGGCCATTCAGAAGGAACTCGGCGACGGCGAGGACGGCCAGAACGAGATCAACGAGTTGGCCGAGAAGATCGAGGCCACCAAGCTCTCGAAGGAGGCCAAGGAAAAGGCCGAGGCCGAGCTCAAGAAGCTGCGCAACATGAGCCCGATGTCCGCCGAGGCCACCGTGGTGCGGAACTACCTCGATTGGATGCTGTCCATTCCGTGGGGTGTGAAGAGCCGCGTGAAAAAGGACCTTGGTCGCGCCCAGGAGATCCTCGATCACGACCACTACAGCCTCGACAAGGTCAAGGAACGCATCGTCGAGTATCTCGCGGTGCAGGCGCGCAGCCAGAAGCTGAAGGGGCCGATCCTCTGCCTCGTCGGCCCTCCGGGCGTGGGCAAGACCTCGCTTGGCAAGTCGATGGCCAAGGCCACCGGGCGCGAGTTCATCCGCATCTCGCTGGGCGGGGTGCGTGACGAGTCCGAGATCCGCGGCCACCGCCGGACCTACATCGGCTCGATGCCGGGCAAGATCATCCAGGCACTGAAGAAGGCGAAGACCACCAACCCGCTCATCCTGCTCGACGAGATCGACAAGATGGGTCAGGACTTCCGTGGCGATCCGGCTTCGGCGATGCTCGAGGTGCTCGACCCCGAACAGAACGGCACCTTCGTCGACCACTACCTCGAAGTGGAATACGATCTGTCGAACGTCATGTTCGTGACGACCTCGAACTCGTACAACATGCCCGGGCCGCTGCTTGATCGGATGGAGATCATCCCGCTCTCGGGCTACACCGAGGACGAGAAGCTCGAGATCGCCAAGCGCCACCTGCTCGACAAGCAGATCAAGGCGCATGGCCTGAAGAAGGGCGAGTTCACCATCACCGACGAGGCGCTCACCGACATCCTGCGCTACTACACGCGCGAGGCCGGTGTGCGGAACCTCGAGCGCGAGGTGGCGAAGATCGCCCGGAAGGCCGTGACCAAGATCGTCAAGGGCGAGACCAAGCACGTGGAAGTCACGCGCGAGAACCTCGACGACTTCCTTGGCGTGAAGAAGTTCCGTTACGGTCTGGCCGAGGATGAGAACCAGGTGGGTGTGGTCACCGGCCTCGCCTATACCTCGGTGGGCGGCGACCTCTTGCAGATCGAGGCGCTGCGCCTGCCGGGCAAGGGCCGGATGAAGACCACCGGCAAGCTCGGCGACGTGATGAAGGAGTCGATCGAGGCAGCGTCCAGCTACGTCCGTTCCATCTCGCCGCAGCTCGGGGTGAAGCCGCCGAAGTTCGACAAGATGGACATCCACGTGCACGTGCCGGATGGTGCCACGCCCAAGGACGGCCCTTCAGCCGGCCTCGCGATGGTGACGGCGATCGTTTCGGTGCTGACCGGCCTTCCGGTGCGCAAGGACATCGCCATGACGGGCGAAGTGACCCTGCGCGGCAATGCCTCCGCCATCGGCGGGCTCAAGGAGAAACTGCTCGCGGCCCTGCGGGGGGGCATCAAGACGGTGTTCATCCCAGAGGAGAACGAGAAGGACCTCGCCGAGCTGCCGGAGAACGTGAAGACGGGTCTCGAAATCATCCCGGTCAAGCACGTCTCCGAGGTGCTGGAAATGGCGCTCATCGGCAAGCCCGAACCCATCGAGTGGGACGAGGAGGCCGAAGAGGCCGCAGCCGCCCTGCGCGCCAACGAAGACAAGGCCACCGGCGCCACGGCGCACTAACCGGCGCCACCGCACAGAGCTTCAGGGGCGGACCTTCGGGTCCGCCCCTTCGCGTTTCACCCGCTGCCTCCGCCAGCACGAACACGCGCCATGCCAGCCGCGCCCCCGGCTGCGCGCTTCTTCTGGGACAACGTATTCCGTGTGGCCCCGCATCAGCATCACGGCGAAAGGGTGCTTGAAATCCCTGCCAGCCGGGGCGGTGCGCCGCAGCGCCGAAGCTGCCATGGATGTCGTGGCGGCAGGCCCAAAAATTTGTGGGTTTTTTGCCCCGATCCCTCTTGCGCCCCCCATGTCATATGAGTAAAAGCCCGCCTACCGGGTGATTAGCTCAGTGGTAGAGCGCTTCGTTCACATCGAAGATGTCAGGAGTTCAAATCTCTTATCACCCACCATTCTTCCAAGAGGCGCACTGTCCGGTTTTCCCGAGGTGCGCCTCTTCTCGTTTCAGCACAGCGGTTCAACCGCGGTAGCGCTGCGGCGGCGGGGGCGGCGGGCCACCGTCGGCCAGCCCCGCGTCGCGCGCGAGCCAGGGATCACTGCGCAGCTCGGCGCTGCGCCGTGCAATCCGGCGCGCTGTCCTCCAGCGCTGGAACAGCTCGACAATCCGAGGTCTCGGGCGGGGCTGCGTCGTCTTTGGTCTGAGTGCGGTCACTGTCTCTCTCCTTGCAGAGTCGCGGAACGCCTGCGATCCTGCATCCTCAAGTCCACTTGAGGTCAAGCGCCATTCTCATCCAGGAGGAGATATCTATGTCCCGAGCCGCCGGCCGTTCGCGCCACAATGACCTCAGCGTCGGCGAGGTTGCCGCCCGCGCGGGGGTCGCTGTCTCGACGCTCCATTTCTACGAATCCGAGGGACTCATCGAAAGCTGGCGTACCGAGGCGAACCATCGCCGCTACGATCGCCGCGAGCTGCGCCGGATCGCGGTGATCCGCATGGCACAGCAGCTCGGGATCCCGCTGGCGGAAATTCGTGATAGGCTCGCCGCCCTGCCGCGCGACAGGGCGGTCTCCAAGGCTGACTGGCAGGCGGTCTCACGCGGCTGGCGAGCGCAGCTCGACGAGCGGATTGCCCAGCTCGAACAACTCCGCGACGAGCTCGATGGCTGCATCGGCTGCGGCTGCCTGTCGCTGGAGACCTGCCCGCTCTACAATCCCTCGGACCGCCGCGGTCGAGAGGGCCCGGGGCCGCGCGTCTGGATCGATGCGATGACGAAGGATCAGACTTGAAAGCCGCCCGAAGCTTGTCTAAACCGCGCTTCACGGGTGATTAGCTCAGTTGGTAGAGCGCTTCGTTTACACCGAAGATGTCGGGGGTTCGAGTCCCTCATCACCCACCATTTTCAATCACTTAGCGGCCTCACCGTCTTCATGTTTCCCACTTTCGGGATTCTGTTTCCCAAAGTCTGGTAGCAGTAGCACCGTCTCGCGGTTCAAGTGCTCAACCTCCGCGCGTCTAGCGTAGTGCTTCGACATGCGCTCAGACAGGTGCCCGAGCATTGCCTGAACACGCTGGATGCCTCCGAACAGCTCGGGGCTTCTGGCGACGGTGTTCGCGATGACTGTTGCGTTCGTCGTGCGCAGTCCGTGGAAGGTCGGGCGGAACTGCCCGGCTTCGATTTCCTCGACGGACTGTGGCCTCAGCTTCAGACGGATCAGCTCTTTGGTCCAAGAGGCGCCGAAGCCTTTTCCCCACGGTTTGCCGCGGCTGTTGGTCAAGAGCGGGAGAGCCGGGGCGACGATCTGAGCCTTGCGCCGTGATGCACGTTCTTCCTCAATGATCGCCAGAACGACTGGGTGCAGCGGGACAGTCACCGGGTTGCCGGTCTTGCCCTGCTCGATGGTCCAGATGCCGTCTCGAATCTGGGTCTCGCACATGCCGATCACATCAGCGCGGCGTTGCCCGGTGTAGAGCGCGACTAGGGCGACCTTCACGATGTGTCGTTTGCCTTGTCCGATCAGGATTTCGAGCCGGTCATCAGGCCATGGCTCGTAGCTCTCTTCGCTTTGCACGCGCTCGATCCGGCGGCAGGGGTTGTCGTCTGCAAAGCCTCTCGTCCTGCCCCAGCTGAACACTGCGCTCATGTCGTCAAGGCGGCGGTTCGCAGTTGCGGGGCGTTCGGAAAGGCTGTCGTAGACCGCCTGCACATGTATGGGTCGGATTTGGTCAGCGTCGAAGGCGCCCCAGCGGTCGACCATCAAGTCTAGAGCGTAGTCCCGAAGGAGGCGGCTGGCCTTGGGCAGCTTTGCATATCTCGCGCTGTCCTTGTGGTCTCTGATGAGGCGGGCGATGGCCTTTGGGCTCTCGAACTCTCCCGGGACGGTGCCGAAGGCCTCGTGGTGCGCCGCGTTATAAGCTGCGCGGTATTCAGCATCGAACGGATGCGGGAGCGGGCGGCGGAGCTCCTGACCCTGACGCACCACCCGGAAGAAGAAGTACTCCCTCCCCCGCGCAACCTTGCGCTGAACATACTTCTCAAGGCGGATGTCACCGGCCACGGCTTGCCCTCAGGATTGGATCGGCATCGTCGGGCGACTCTGCCGCGCCATCGATGAATTTTTCAACCTCCGACCACTTCCATCGGGTCGCACCGCTCGGCATCTTCCGTGGCTTGGGCAAGTGGCCCTTGCGCGTCCAGTCCCAGATCGTGCTCTCGGAGATGTCCATCAAGACGCCAAGCGTCTTCGCGCTGACATATGCCAGAGGTCGGGCCTCGACGGCGAACTCGGCGGGCTGCACATGGGTCATGCGATCGGGGGGCATGCCTCTGGCTCCTTCTATCGGGGTTAGCTGGACTGGTAGAACTGCTGGATCGCGCGGCGGCGCGCTTTGGTGGCGGGGAGCCTCATCAGCATGTGGACCGGGCGGATTGCGGCGCAGATGATGACGAAGGCGGCGAGGAGATCGGTCATGGTGGTGACCTCCGCGCCTGGCACTTCATCGCGAGCTCGCGCATGGTGACCTCGACCGCACCGTCGGCGACCGCCTTGGCGCGGAGACCCATGCCGATGTCGAAATGCTCGTCTGCGGTTCCGGCCTTCTGCAGCCATTTCCGCTTCAGGCCGATCTGGTCCGCCATGGCGAGCAGTTCGTCGGTGCTGTCCGCGATCATGTGGCTCATCTTCATGTGCCGGAAGCGGCCCATCTGGGAGCGATACATGTCGTCGACGTAGACGGTCATGCTGCCAACCCCACCACATCTAGAGAGCGGATTTTCCGGCGGTTGTTATCCACAGGAATCTTAGCAATCTGGGGATGAGCCTTCTCGACTGAGGCAAGAAAGTGACGCAGCGTGAACGAGGTCCGTGAGTGGACTGACGAGCCCGCAGACATCTTGGTCACGAACGCCGGAATTTCGCCGGTGCTGAGAGTGAGGGCAATGAATTGAAGCCATTGATTATGTTTTACCAGTCGCCCCGGTTTGGACACTTGCCCCATTCCGGGGCTTTTGGTGGTGAAAACGCTCACGCCGCTACCTCCTCAGCTTCGACCAGGTGCGCACAGTTCGACCGCACCAGTGCCTCGGCCAGAGGCGGGCAGACGCTGTTCCCGACGCACGAAACCTGCACGTCCTTCGGGAAGGCCTCGAACTCCAACTCACCGCCGCGCTCGCGCCAGACGCCCTCGATGACGTAGTCGGCCGGGAAGCCTTGCGCGTTGAACAGCTCGCGCGGGGTGAGCATCCGCATGCCCACGTCGACGATGACGAAGGATGTGCCGTCGATCTCTACAGTGACGAACTCGCGTTCATCCCAGAGCCCGTGCTGGCGCAGCAGATCGGCGACCTGGCGGGCCCGGGGTGCGTGCGCCTCGTCGAAGGGCGGCGCGGCGAGTTCGGCCTGCATGGGCACGATCCGGTCCTTGGTGGTGATCGTGTGCATGGGCTCGGTGGCGGGCGCGCCGTCGCCGGTGCCGTAGTATTTCGCCAACCATGCGGCCACGGGCGTCTGGTGGCTGCCGGAGCTGGTGACGGTCGAGACCGGCGCGTCCGCCGGGCGGCCGGGATTGAAGTCGTTGGCCCGGCGCCCGTCGTTGTTCTGCTGGGCGAGGTAGGCCGCGACCGGGTATTGCTTCACGCCGCCGGCGACGACGGTGTTCAGCGGCGCGGTGATGTCGAGCGCGCGGGGCGCCTGGCCCTTCCGCTCGCCGTTTCCGACATGCACCATGGTCGCGGCGATCATGCTGTTCTGGTCCTTCTTGCTCGCGCAGATCGTGTGATGCGGATTCTCGATCGACCGGCAGCGTCCGCCCTGCTGCGCGTAGGTCAGCACCGGCGCCACGACGGCGCTGTGGTTGCCTTCAGCGCAGATGGTGGGGTGAGGCTGCGCCACGGGGCCCATGCGGCGCGTGGTGCCCTTCAGGCTGGCCAGCAGCGGCGCGAGGATGCCGAGCGGTGCCGCGCCACCCGGGCGCTTTAGGTAGCTTTTGGCGGTGACCGTGGGGAGCGGGGCTGCGATGTCGCTACCGGTGGCGCCGGTCATGAACTTGGCGATGGACGGGGCGACGAGTGCGGTCTTGCCGCCGCCTCCGGCCACGATCGTCGGTGCCGGGGCCGCGATGTCGGCCGCGACCGAAGCGCCGAAGTGGCGCATCAGAGTTGGTGCGACCACGGCGTGCGAGATGCCGCCCGCCGTGACCACGCCGTGCGGCTCGGTCAGCGGGTATTCCCGGCGCCCGCCGCTGTCGCCGTGGGCGATGCTCACCAGCGACGGGGTGACCAGCGCCTTCTCGCCGCGGTTCGCGCCGGTAACGGTGCGCATCGGATCGTCGAGATCCTCGGTCCGCGCCCCATGGGTCAGATTGACCAGGAAGGGCCGCTCGGCGTCGAGCACGTAGCGGCGCAGGCCCTTGGCCACGCGGGCGAGGGTGTTGTCGGCCAGCGGGCGCACGGCGCGGAGGCCGTGCTTTTCCATCACCTCGGCCTTGCTGTCGAAGATGCTCGGGCAGGGCAGCGACCAGTCGATGCATTCCGCGGCGGTCCGCCACGGCTGCAGCTTGCCTGCCTTCACCTCGTCCGAGTCTGGCGCTCCATGCGTCGGTTCGGGCCAGACGATGCGCTGCCCGTCGAAGCGGATGGCGACGAAGAGCCTCTTGCGGATGGTCGGGGCGCCGTAGTCGCAGGCCTTCAGCTCGCGACGCTCGATCTTACCGCCGAGCTTGCGGATCGCCTTGCACCAGGCGTCAAAGGTTTCGCCCTTGCGCACCGGGCAGGGCATCAAGCCGCGCTCGGTCTCGATCAGCGGGCCCCAGCCTGCGAACTCCTCGACGTTCTCCATCAGCACCACGTCGACGCGCCCGCCACTCTTCTGAATGCGCTCGATCCACCCGGGGATGATCCACGCGAGGTCGCGGATGTTCCGCGCCACTGGCTTGCCGCCTTTGGCCTTGCTGAAGTGCTTGCAGTCCGGGCTGAACCACATCAGGCCGATGTGCTTGCCTGCCAGGTGGTCGAGCGGATCGACGCGGTAGACGTTTTCGGACAGGTGCAGCGTCTCGGGGTGGTTCGCCGCGTGCAGCGCCAGCGCCGCCGGGTTGTGGTTGATCGCGATGTCGGGCCCGCGGCCAAGCGCCATCTCGATGCCGGTGCTAGCCCCGCCGCCGCCGGCGAAGCTGTCGACGATCAGCGGCAGGCCGGTGAAGGCGCGATCGGGCGGCTCGGGGAAATCGAAGGTGTCGCGCATCAGAAGGGCGCCTCGATGAACGCCGCCATCGCGCGGATCATCACGCCAAGCTGCTCGACCCCGGCGCAGATCACCCATATGCCGCCGGTCACGATGATGCCGAAGATCAGGACCGCTGCCCACCAGCCCGACGGCAACGGCGCACGCGCGGCGCGGGGCTGCTCCTGCGAGCCCTCGCCGAAGACCTGGCCTTCCTGGTCTCTGAGGGGCGGAAAGGCTGCGGACTTCCGGGGAGCGGTGTCGCCAAGACGCGCTTGTCCGACGGCTTCCAGATGTTCGGGCGGGAGATGGTTGAATGTCTCCATCACGCCATCCCCATCGCGGCTTTGTACATCTCGAACACCGCCTCTTCCTCGGCGACGTCATTGGGGTCCCGCTTGCGCAGGGCGATGACCTTGCGCATGACCTTGGTGTCGTAGCCGCGCCCCTTGGCCTCGGCCATGACCTCCTTCTGCTGGTCGGCGACCTCTTTCTTCTCGATCTCGAGGCGCTCAAAACGTTCGATGAATTGCTTCAGCTCGCCGGCGGCGACGCCGAAGGCGCCATCGGAAACCGCTTTGTCCTCGGCGGTCTCCTTCATGGGGGTGCGCTTGCGCGACGCCGCGCGCGCCATGTCGGCGCCTGCGGTGTCTACCTGAAAGTCGGCATCGTGGGGCATCAGCATGCTCAGTCCTCTTGGGATTGTGGCCCCTCGCCGCGTTCGTCTTTGGGGGCAGAGACGATCCATGCTGGCTCGCGGCGAGGGGATGTGGGCCTCATGCCCTGCATTCAGTGGGGCAGGCGCCCCGGTTTGGTGTCCTGCGGCGCGATCTCCTCGATCGCGACCAGGATGACGAAAGAAACGCCAAGGGCGCATGCCAGTCGGCGCGCTTCATCACGTGCAGCCTCGATGCGAGGAAACCGGCGCTTTGGCTCAGTCTTCGCGTCAGGGTGTCGAGGCTTGCGGCAGACCATCCAGAACGGATCCTCGATCGGGCTTAGGCGCCTGACCTCTTCTGTCGCGAGCATGTAGCCCCGGCTGGTGGTGTCGATCACGCGGCTGGCGCTCTCGCAGATCGCCGCGCGGTCGTGCTGGTCTTCCGTGCGCAGTTCCCTGGCGAGCTTGTCCAAAGCGTCCCGCGCGATCTTTGAGTTGGCGCGGAAGACATCATCGGGGTTCGGATGATCCCCCATCAGAGAAAGGGCACCACGACCGCGAGGATTCCGACGCAGGCCGCGCCGAGCGCGAAGCCGAGGCCCCAGCACATGCCTCTGAAAAAATCGTCGAGATACCGCTCGCGGTGGCGGATGGCGTTGCTGATCACGTCTGCTCTCCTTCCAGAATGCCGCGCAGCGCGCGGGCCGAATGCGCTTCGCTGGGATCGTCTGTGCGATCCGCGATCACCGCGCAGGCGCGGGTGATCTCGGCGATCCCATGGCAGGCGACATCCGCGACGACTGCGCGGGCCTGTGAGAGACAGAGGGCGTGGTGTCCGTGAGTGGTGGCTTCTGCTCTCGCTGCCTCTCCGCGCTCAGGCGATGGGAGGGAGGATGAACGTGCCTGCATCGGGATGCCGCCTGCCATGGGGTCGCGGGGGTGATGTCGAGCGATGGACGCGGCTCACGCCGCGTCGCCGCCCGGGTGGTGGGGAAGAAACCGGGTCAGGAAGCCTGCGCGCCGAGCATCGTGCTTGGGGCGGGCTTCCTCGACTGCCTTGCTGATCGCAGGGCGCGCCCGCTCGAGGCCGGTTGCGACCTCTCCAAGCGTAGCCTCACCAGCGGAAGCCATCGGGTAATGCGACGGCATCGCTTCCAGGCGCTGCAGGCGCTCGCCGTCAATCGGCGCGCCGCGGAGTTCCTTGGCGGTCAGCCAGAGCTGGTGCGCAGCGGAAGGGAGGGTCTGGGGGAGTTCTGGGTTCGTGAGGCCAGCGGCGATCGCGCTGAACTGCGATTTGGTATGGTCCGGCATAGTAGCGTCTCCATTGATTGATGGAGATCAGATTGCATGACCAATATGGTCACTGTCAATCCGAAAAATGACCACAAAGGTCATTCACATTCGAATCGCTTGCGCCACAGGTTGTGTAGCCGCTTAATTGTTCACGTAATGTTCCGGGGGAGCTTGTTAGTGTATTGGGATGGCAATCCAAGGTTGCTCAGGGCTGCGCTGGCCGCCATCGAGGCTGATGCGTCGGTGGATGAGTGTTATTTCTCGCCGAGGTCTCGCATCTTCGTCGCCAGGTCGAGTGGGAGCTTGTCCCATCTTCCAAGTATCAGAAAATCCAAGGTGACGCCGAATTGCGCGACTAGAAGGGCAGCCGTGGTCTCGTTTATGGCTCGCCGCCCATTCTCGAACCGAGACCAATAGGTGCGTTCGATCCCCAGCAGGTCTGCCATCTCGGCAGGTGAAAGCTCTTGAGACTCCCGAAGTAGGCGGAGGCGGTGCCCGATGCTTTCGGGTCGCATGGCTTCAGCGAGTTCGCGAGGGAGGGGGGTTTTGGGCTGAGTTTTCATCCGGTCACGATCCTCGCTGACCAAATCGGTCTCAATAACCAAGATTGGCGCTGGACAGATGACCGAATTGGTCATAACCATCTTGGTCATGATCCAACGAACCGTCTCTGAAATTCTGGAAGAATGGCCCGACCGGCGCGCGGTCCTGGACGATGCACGCGTTGCTGACTCTGATCTCGCGCTGATTGCGGTTCACCGTTGGGTGAAGCGGCAGAGCATCCCCTCAAAGTACTGGCATGCGCTAATCTTGGGCGCTGCATCCCGGGGAATACCGGTATCCGCCGACGAACTGGCCTTGGCGCATGCACCGAAAGGGAATGCAGCATGAAATTACACCTCGTTGCTTCGAATGAGTCTCCAGCCCAACCTGCCGCGCGGACGCCGCGCCAGTCCCGACCCAAGATTCTGGACCGGTTCGCTGTTCGGGTGACAGCTCCTGAGGTCTGGTGCCGGTTCCTGCACGCCGAATTCCGGAACCCGGAAGAGGTCGCCGCGCATTTCGAGGTGCGGTTCTCCACCGCCTGCAACTGGTGGAACGCCACCAACCGCCCGTCGGCGGACAAGGTTCTGATCGCCATGGTCGAGCACGGCGCGGCCCTGTCGACGGCGCTTGAGGCGGAGATGGGCGAGCGGAGGGCGGCATGACGCCGCCTTGCATCGCAAACGCGGTGTCCGGCCCGCACGTCAATTCAGTCGCTCGGGGGATGCCGTTCTCCGTGCGTGGCGCGAAGCGGGGCCGCGTGCGGCTGAATGCCCCGCGTTTTCCTGTCGGAACTGCCGGGGCTTCGGCCCCGGCCTTCTTCTGAGGAACGCCCATGGCTTATCGCACCCCGACACGTTCCGACGATGAGGCGCTCCTCGCACTCGTCAAAAGCCGGGCCGGCGGCACGTTCAGCGGTGAAATCGCGAAGTCCAGCGGTCTCGCGAGTCACCAGGTTCGAGTCCGCACCAACCGCGTCAGAGAGGCGGATGAAGCGGCTGAGGGAGGGGCGGACCTGTCCGCTGCCTATTGGTGACGGAGATGGCCATGGCAGACATTACGTCAATCGACATTCAGAAGGCCCGCCAGCTGCGGCGGTCCGGCTTGTCGCTCGAGCATGTCGCAGATCGAGCCGGATGCAGTCGGGGGCGCCTATCGCGCGCCCTCAAGCGTGACGGCGATCCACTTCCCAACGGTGTTCGGCCCCGTCTTCGCAATGGCGGCGATGACCGCGCGGTGAAGATGCGGCGATCCGGCGCAAAGCTGGATGACATCGCGACCGCTTTGGGCGTCGGGCGAACCACCGTCTGGCGGATGCTCCATCGGGCCGGAATGACCGGCGGCGCTGCGCGGAGGGCGGGCCAATGACCTTCTCCGCTCGCGCATCCTTCGTGATCGCCGCGACGGCGCTTGCCCTGCACAAGGGCGGCATGACGTTTTGCGGCGGCACCATCATGGCGCTGAGCGATGCGCTCGACGCCTTTCCGCATGTCGCGCCTGGCGATGACGTCGCCCTTGCGCACACCCGCGCCCGCGAGGTGATGGCGGCGCGATTGCACAGCAACGACATCGCGTTCGGCGCGGCGAAATACGCGCTCGAGGTTGAAATGGCGGCCCTGTGGGAGCTGCGCGCTCAGGCGTATTCCAAGGGGAGAGCATGATGAACACCGTGAACCTGACCCGCGTGTCGGACGTCACCGATCTTCCCGAGTACCCCGTTCCGGCCGGCGAGCGCTTGGAGACCCACAGCTACTTCAAGCTCCATCACACATCCTTTCTCGAGAGCGACTTCTTCAAGGCTTGCAAAGAGATCGAAGACTGGGAGGTCATCGGCCTCGCGCTCGCGCTCTGGTCCAAGTGTCAACTGCAGGACCCGGTTGGCACAATCCCCGCCGAGCCGCAGCGGCAAGCGTGGATGATGGACATCCCTCTAGCGCGATGGGAAGGCTACCTGCGCCGGAAGATCAGCCCGCTCCACGGCTGGACGCGGTGCCGGATCATCGGCACGGGGGAAATCCGGCTGATGAACCGCTTTGTCACGGGCGTGGCGCTCGACGCGCTCAAGTGGAAGCACAAGGATCAGGATCGCAAGTCGGCCGATCAGGAGCGCCAGGCGCTCAGCCGCCTGCGCAAGAGCGTCGAGGATATTGGCTCCAAGAACCTGGCCTCGAACCCACGCTACATCGTGATGCTGCACCGCTGGCTTCTCGATACCTACCCGCACGGCAACCGCACCGCCGTGCGCATCCTCGAGGGTATGGAGCACCTTGGGACCACCGATTACCGCAGATGAAGAAACAACCGGTTTTGTCACGTGTGACAGAACTGTTCAGAAGCGTGACAGAACTTCGGACATTCTGTCGGCTCTAAGAGAGGAGAAGAGACAGAAATGAAAAGAGATTTCCGCTCGGACCTCAAACCGACCGCTGACGCCTGTGGATAACTCAGGATTTGCTGAGAGAAGGGGATGGCCATGACGGAAGAGCAGACCACCACCGAAACGAAGAGGGGCAGGGTGAGGCGCCTGCTGATCGAGCCGCTGACCGAGCATGGCTTCCGCAAGCCGGGGAATGTGAAGCTCAATGCGCACGACGCCTTCTTGGTGAAGCTCGCCGACGCGCTGACCTACATGACGGATGAGCAACTCGGGACGCTGCGCGACATGCTGCGGTACCGTGGCGAGGGGAAGGCCCGGGATGCTTGGCCGTCGATGGCGACGATCTGCGTGGTTGCCGATGCCGTCGCGCCGCGCCCGATCGAAGAGCACCCGACAATCCTCAGCTGGTTTCGGTCAGCCCGCGGGCCGCAAGCGCTGCTCGAGGGCGTGCTGGTTGCGGAGTTCCGGTTTCTGGAAAAGCGCAAACGCCCGCCGATCAACGACGGCGAGCGCCGTGCAATCCGCGTGAAGGCTGAAGAATGGAACCGTCAGGTCGAGCTTGTGCGCGATCGGTTGCGCAGGGGCATGGCTCGGGACGGCGATGAGAAGTGGCTGCGCTGGTACGAAGGCATGGAGCGTCGGGCGATGGCGCTGCTGCCGCAAGCGCAAAATTAAGAACTGCCGGAAAAGGGCGAGAGCAGGATGAAGATCTATAGCAAGGGCGCGCGGCGCCGAGCGAAGAAAGAACTGGCCGGGATGCCTGGGTTAGCGCCGGTCAAGAGGCGCGAGCCGAATGGTCGAGCCAAGAGAATGGTAGATGATCGAGACCCGTCGGCTGCGCTGCTGGCCGTGCGCTGCCGTCAAAACGGCCTGACGCACCACGCCGCCGGGCGACGTGAAGCTCGAGCGCCCTGGTATGGCTGCGCTGCCGGACGAGCTATGGCAGCAGCAGTGAGCGATCACGATGAACGCGCCAGGCTCTGGGATGCCATCCAGCATATGCGGCGCGTGCAGGTCGCACATGACCGGGCAATTGGGGCACCGGCTCGTCACGCCAAGTGTCTACGCTTGCTCACCCCCATCGAGGCGATGTCAGCTGATGCCGAGACGCCGCCGATCGACGAGCGCACCGACGAAGAGAAGCAGCGGGCTGCGACTTCGGCCATTATGCGGCTTGAGGGCTGGCTCGGGTATACCGACAAGGCAGCGCGCTCCGAGGCGCTCAGGGTGGTCATCGACGACTACGAGGCGCGTGATATCGTCGGCCTGCTGTCTGCGCTTCTGTGCGTCGTCGACGGAATGGCAGGGCGGCGGACGATGGTGTGGCGCGGGAGGGGTTGACGGCCTCTGCGCTTCTGGTCATTTTGGCATCATCGAGAGTTTCCGCGCCCGGAGGAGAAATCCCTCCGGGCGCGATGCTTTCTGGATACCGACAGGCGCGATGAACGCTCGATGACAGAGCTGGTTCCGGATCGCGGCGCATGGCGCGATTGTGGGCAGGGTTTCGCCGCCAGAAGCCGGATAATGCAGTGGAATTCCGCTTGGGATCGACGAGGTCCGGAACGTCGACGCCTGCTTCAGGGTTCTTGCCGTATACCCAAGAAGGATGAAGACCATGAAAAAGTATCTGTACATCTCCGTGTTTGCGCTTCCCTTCGCCGCCGGTCCTCTCTGGGCTCAGGAGACGACTTTGGCGCCGACCGACCAAGCGCCCGCAGAACAGATGGAAAGCGAGGCACCGGATAGCGGCGCTGACATGTCTACCGACGCGCCCGCCGCCGAGGATCCCGCAGAAGCGCCCGCCGAGCAGGCCGAGCAGACGGACGGCACCGCGACCATGGACGACGCGACGGATGATGCCGCTGCACCTGTGGCGACCTCCGATGCAGTCGTTTCACAGCAGGATAGTGCCGAGATGCTCGGTGACTGGCTGCTCAGCACCAGCGTGACGTCGCCGGATGGTGAAACCATCGGCAGCATCAAGGACTTCATCATCACCGAGGATGGTCAGATCACGGCAGTTATCCTCGGCGTGGGTGGCTTCCTTGGCATGGGTGAGAAAGACATCGCAGTCGATTACAGCGAACTGGACATCCAATATGATGGTGATGCCATTCAGCTGGCGATGACGCGCGAAGAGGCTGATGCCGCTCCCGAATACCAGTATCGCGACAAGCAGACGCCCCCGCCGGCGACCGGCGATGCTATGGGCGCCACTGGGACCGAGATGAACAACGGGACCGAAGGCACGGGTATGGGCACCACCGCCCCGACCGAGTAACGACGAAAGCCGCATAGAGCAGTAGCTAGCCGCAGTCGCTACGCTTCCGGCCATCTTGGTATCATCGAAAGTTTTTGCGCCCGGGGGAGAATTCCGCCCGGGCGTTTTCGTTTAGAAGCTCGTGATGCTGAGAACAGTATTGGAATTCGGGATGGTAAATGTTCCATCCTGGTGGGCGGCGATAGGGCGTCCATTCCCCAAGACGTAGCGTTGATGCTCTCCGTCGGATTGCTTGAACACGGTGACCGTCGCGCCAATCTCGGATTGGCACTCCATGATTTGGATGTTTGTCCATTCTGTCGACATTGCTCACTCCACTGGTGCTGCCCTGCGAAAAGATCGACTGCTCGAGGTTGTGAGTGTTTTGCGGCACTGGCCGTTCATGTTCCGATGCTGGCAGATTCTAACCCGAGCTGACAACGCCTGATTGCATCTCGGAGTCGGAATGGCTGGTTCTCGCGCCTGTGGGTGTGCGACTACGCTGCGGTTGGCCGATCTGCGGGCTTACAAGCCACTACTAGCCGAAATCCATGGGTCCCTCCTGGAAACCGCCCGTATACGGGGCGGCTAAGGGCATGGGTTTTGCCTCTCTAAACAACTGAAAAAGCCTAAACTCCTAACTAAACCAAGGGGATGAAGCTAAACGACTTGGGAGGTCGCAGATGAATACGACCGAACTTGCGAAAGAACTTGGCCTCTCGAAGGGGCGCATCAGCCAGTACGTGTCAGAGGGCAAGCTCGACGGGTGTTTCACCGGCGCCGGGCGGGCGCGGCGGTTCAACGTCGACAGGGTCCGCGCGGTCCTCGAGCAGAGGCTGGACCCCGGCCAGATGCTCGGCAACGGCGCCGAGACGAAGCGCCGGCTGCGAGATGGTGAAGCTGCACCGGGTGCGCCCGAAGCGAGCGCGCCGACACCGAGGCAGGATGGGCAGCTGCCCCGGAATGATCCGGACCGCTACGAGCTCGCGCGGATCCAGAAGGTCGAGGAAGAGGCGCGGCGTTTGCGCCGGCAGAACATGCTTGAAGAGGGAAGCGTGGTTCTGGCGGAGAAAGCCGCACGCGAAGCAACGCGCGCTCTGTCGCGCGAGCTGGCACAGGTCGAAGACTTCCTGCGCCGCGCTGCTCGAGCGATCGCCGACGAGCTCGGTGTCGATTTCAAGGAAGCGCGGAAACTCGTGATCGATCTCTGGCGCGAGCACCGGGGCGCGCGGGCCGAGGCCATGGCTGAAGAGGCCACAGCTGCCACGATGGACGGCGAAGAGGACGAGGTCGATTTCTGATGGGATTTCTTGCGTCGGCGCGACATGTGGTCTGCTCGGCCATGGCCGCGGCGATGGCGCCGCCGCCGCCCCCTGACATCACCCGCTGGTGCACCGAGAACATCGAGTTTGACGAGCGCTCGCCGATCTCGGGTCTGTTCGACATCGCGCGCTTCGAGTTCCTGCGCGAGATTCACCAGGTGCTCTCGCCGGAGCACCCGAGCCGGGAAGTGACCATCCGGGGCTCGGCGCAGTGGGGCAAGACGGTCTCGATCATTCAGCCGACGCTCGGCGCCTGGCATGAGTACACGCCGCTCGACTCGCTGATCGTGCACCCGACCGGCAGCGCGGCGAGCGAGTGGGTCAACAACAAATGGATGCCGATGCGCCGCCAGGCGCCGGGGCTGATCCGGGTCTTCGGAGCAGGGCGCGGCGAGAACCGCGACAACATCTTCAACCAGGAGACACTGGATCGGAACGGCTCACTGAAGGTCGCCTCGTCCGGATCGCCCGCCGACCTGACCGGAACCAGCCGCCGCCTCGTGATCATGGATGACCTCTCGAAATTCGAGAGCTCGGACAAGGGCGATCCGGAAAAGCTGGCCGAGAGCCGCGCCTCGGGCTTCGATGATGCCAAGATCCTCCGCGTCTCCACGGCGATGATCAAGGGGACGTGCCGGATCAGCGAGGCCTTCGAGCGGAGCGATCAGCGGCTCTTCCACGTGCCGTGCCCGAGCTGCGGCTTCGAGCAGCCTTTGACCTGGGAGAACTTCAGGGCGAGCCTCGAGCCTGAGCGTCTGCATGCTGCGCACTTTACCTGCGAGAGGTGCCGGGAACCGATCCGTCACGGGTCGAAGGAAAAGATTGTCCGCCTCGGCAAGTGGGTGCGCCACAACCGCGGCGGGGATCATCCGGGCTTTCACCTCTGGCGCGCCTATGCACCGCAGCGGGACTGGGCCTCGATCGCGGTCGAATACGCGCAGATGATGGGCTGGACCCGGCTCGAGGCGGGACGCTCGAAAGCCGCCGAAGGGCAGGGGAGCGACGCGGCGCCTGGTAAGGCGGCAACCGCCAAGCCGATCAAGGCCGCGGTCGAGCAGGTGTTCTTCAACGATGTGCTCGGCCTGCCCTATGAGCAGGCGACCGATGCGCCGGACTGGGAGACCCTGCGCGACCGGACCGAGCATGCCGAGCCCGGCGCGGTGCTCGAGCTCGGCGTTCTGCCCGCAACGGGTTTCATCTTCTCGGCGGGTGTCGACTGCCAGGATGACCGCCTCGAAGTGCACTTGGTGGCCTTCGGTGCGAACCGGAGGCGCTGGGTCATCGACTACAAGGTGATCCCGCACCACATCGGCGACGAGGCCGGTCGGGACGCGCTGAACGCGCTGCTGCGCCAGGAGTGGCGCACCGAGCTGGGGCTGCGGGTGCCGCTCGACATCCTCGCGATCGACGGCGGCGCCTATACCGACGACGTGTGGAGCTGGGCGAAGCGCCATCCCTGGGGCCGGGTGATCATCGTCAAGGGCGGCTCCACCGAGAACGGCCCGCTGATGGCGCTCCAGAAGTTCGATCGGCGCAGGGACGGCAAGGTGAAGAAGGCGCAGAAGCGCGCCTTCAATCTCAACGTCTCGTCTCTGAAAGCGGGACTCTATGCGCACCTGCGCAAGGAAGACCCCGAAGAGCGCGGCTTCATCCAGTTCGCCCGGGCGCTTGGCGACGAATACTACCGGATGATCACCGCCGAGAACCGCGTGCTGAGCCGGAACAAGCAAGGCGTGATGACCAGCCGCTGGGTCCTGGTCGAGCCGACGCGCCGCAATGAAGCGCTCGACACGATGAACTACGCCGAGGCCGGCGCGCTCCGGAAGGGCTGGGCTGCGATGACCGACGATCAGTGGGATGCCTTGACCGCCGAGCGCTCGGCCCCAGCGCCGGACAAACAGCCGGACCTTTTCGATGCATCTCTGCCGCTCCTCGCGGGCGCGCAACCGAAACCCAAGAGCAAGCCGGCCCGCAAGGCCACGCGGCTCGCCGATCTTCTGAGGGAGCAAAATGGTGGATAACGAAACCCTCACGAAACGTCTGGCCGAGGCCGAGGAAGCGCTGCACCAGCTGCGGATCGGCGGTCAGGCCGTGGTTGTCGGCTACGACGGGCACCGCACCGAATACACTCCGGCCAATGCGGCGGAGCTGCACCGCTACATCTCCTCGCTGCGCCGCCAGCTTGGCCTGGCGCGCGGTGGCCTCGCGTCTCGCCCGGTGAGGTTCTAACATGGCGGTGCGTTCGCTGACCGAGGTCCCGCGCATTCCCCGTAAGCGCGGCGCGCTCCGCGATGCCGGGTTCGGCGGCTCCACCCCCTATGTCGCGGCCGACACTGGCATCGACACGCTTGCCGGATTCCTGCCCTCCAACCGCGCCGTCGACGCCGAGGTGCTGCCCGGGCGCGATCGCATCACCGCGCGCAGCCGCGATCTCGGTCGCAACAATGGCTGGGCCGCCGGTGCGATCGCCAAGGAGGTGGATGGCGTCATCGGCGCAAACTTCCGGCCGCTCCTGAAGCCGGACTGGCGCGCCCTCGGGCTCGATGCGGACTGGGCGCAGGAGTTCAAGGAAACCATCGAGGCGCGCTGGCGGACCTACGCGGATGACCCGCGCAAGTTCTGCGACACCACGCGCAGCCAGACCATGCCGCTGCTCTTCGGCATGGCCTATCGCACCTATCTCGTCGAGGGCGAGGCGATTGCCCTGGTCAACTGGCGGGCCCGGCGGCCGTTCAAGACGACCATGCGCGTCGTTGATCCCGATTTGCTGAGCAATCCGAACGGGGCATCGGACGAAGCGCGGTTGCGCGGCGGCGTCGAGATCACCCGCGACGGCGTCGCGCGGGCCTACCATTTCCGGCAAGGTCACTACGCGACCAGCTGGGCGGATGGGTCGGACGCGATGACCTGGAAGCGGATCGGGCGCGAGTCCGCGACAGGCCGCCCCCAGGTGATCCACTTCTTCGACAAGACCCGTGACGGCCAGACCAGAGGCATCAGCCGCCTCGCGCCGATCGTCGAGCGGCTGCGCATGGAGGACCACTACAGCCGGGTCGAGCTGCAGGCGGCGGTGATCAACGCGGTGCTCGCGGCCTTCATCAAGAGCCCGATGGGCCCGGAGTCGATCAAAGACATGTTCGACGACGAGGAGGGCATGCAGTCGCTGATCAATTACCAGAGTGGACGCAACGAATTCTACGGCAGCTCGGGCGGGGTGAAGATCGGCGGCGCGCGGATCAGCACGCTCTATCCCAACGACGAGATCGGCATGGTGCCGACCGCCCGGCCGGCTGCGCAGTTCGCCGATTTCGAGGCGGCGGTGCTCCGGCACATCGCGTCGGGCATGGGGATCAGCTACGAGCAACTCGCCTCGGACTGGTCGAAGACGAATTACTCGAGCGCCCGGGCGGCGATGATCGAGATCTGGCGAGGCTGGACCGCGCGCCGCACCGCCTTCGCTCAAGGCTTCTGCCAGCCGTTCTTCATGGCCTGGCTCGAAGAGCAGATCATGGATGGTCATGTGCGCCTGCCACGCGGCGCGCCTGACTTCTACGCCTTCTGGCCGGCTTATGCCCGCGCCAAGTGGATCGGACCCGGCAAAGGGTTCGTCGATCCGGTCAAGGAAGCGCAGGCCGCGGCGATGCGCGTGTCGCTGGGGCTCTCGACACTCGAGGAAGAGGCGGCCGAGCTCACCGGGACCGACTACGCCGACAATATGGAGCAAATCGCGCGCGAGGTCTCGGCCATGCCCAAGGGCACGCTGCACCCGGCGCAGGAAAGCTTCGCGAAGCTGCTGGGCCCGACCATCGGCCCGAGCTTGAGCCCCGAGGACTGACATCATGCATCATCCGCAAATCGCGCAGCGTGTGTTTCACACGCCGCTTCTGGCTGCGCCGACGAAAGCCGCGGCCTTCATCATGGGGCTCGGCCCACGCCTGGTGGGCGCCGAGGTTGAGGTGGTGGGCGCCGAAGCGTCGCCCGAGGCCTTTCGCCGGGCGCGCGCGTCCCTCCTCGACGAGCGCCTCGAGGAGGGGATGCGCAGCGGCCGGCTCGGTGCCTACCGGGTCCGCGACGGGATTGCTGTGATCCCGGTGACCGGCGCGCTGATCCACCGGGGCGGATGGATCGGCAACAGCTCCGGGCAGACGTCTTACGAGGGGCTCGCGGCGCAAATCGAGATGGCGGCGAGTGACGGCATGGTGCGCGGCGTGGCGCTCGAGATCGACAGCCACGGCGGCGAGGTCGCGGGGTGCTTTTCGCTTGCGGACCAAATCCGCGAGCTGCGCGAGAAAAAGCCGGTCTGGGCCTTCATCAGCGATCACGCCTTCTCGGCCGCCTATGCCATCGCCTCGCAGGCAACCCGGATCGTGATGCCGCGCACCGGCGGGGCAGGCTCGATCGGCGTCATCTGCATGCATGCCGACAAAAGCGCTTTGCTCGAGCAGATGGGCGTGCAGGTGACGGTGATCTCGGCTGGGGCGCACAAGGCTGATGGCAACCCCTATGCCCCGCTTCCAGAGAGCGTGCGGGCGGACTTGCAGGCAGAAATGGAGCAACTGCGCTCGATTTTCGCCGAGACGGTTGGCGCCGGCCGCGGCGCCAAGCTCACCGCCGAGGCGGCACTAGCCACAGAAGCCCGCTGCCTGATCGGCGCTGACGCGGTCGAGGCGGGCCTCGCCGACGAGATCGCCAACCCGCGCGAGGCCTTCGAGGCTTTCGCTGACGACCTCTACGGCCGCAGACCCGCGCGGCCTTCCACCAGTGCAGAAGGAAAGAGCCTGATGACCGACAAGACCAATCCGACTCCCGCCCCCAACGCGGACGCGCCGACCCCGGCGCCTTCGGCCGACGTGCCGACCACGCGTGCGCCGGCCGCGACCATGCCTGCCCCGGCCGCCCCGGCCGCGACCGCCCCGGTGCCCCCCGCCGCGAGCGAGGACCCCAAGGCGCGCATCCAGGCGATCCTGACCTCGCCTGAGGCAGAGGGCCGCGAAGACCTCGCCAAGAGCTTCGCCTTCAACAGCGACATCCCCTCGGCCGAGGCGATCGCGCATCTCTCCGCCTCGCCGAAAGCCGGCGCGCAGCAGTCTCTCTCGGCCTCGATCGACGCCGAGGCCACCGACCTTGATGCTCCGGCACCCGGCGCTTCGGCCGCCGAGCCCTCGATGAAGGATCGCATGGCAGCCCGCTTCAACTGATCCGGCGCGGGGGCTTTCTCCGCGCTTTTTCTTTGACCTCTGGCAGAAAGGAAGACCCCGATGCCTCCCCTTACTGAAGGCCGCACCGCCGGCGATTTCGTCCAATACGATGAGGCGCAGTATTCCCGCGATGTCGCGGTGATCGGCGCCGGCGCCGACCTCGAGCCCGGCACCGTGCTCGGCAAGGTCACCGCCACCGGCAAATACGTGCGCTGCGCCTCCGGTGCCGCAGACGGCTCCGAAACCCCCGTTGCCGTGCTGCGCACAGAGGCCAAGGCCGCGTCGGCCGATGTCAACGCGGTGATCCAGGCGCGGCACACCCGCGTGCGCCGCTTTGGGCTCATCTTCGATAACAGCTTTGCAGATGAGGCGGCCCGCGACGGTGCCTGCGAGGCACTGAAATCGGTCGGCATCGTCGCCGGCTAATCCACATCGCGCCGCGTTCGCCCGGCGCTGATCCCTCCCGCGCCAGCGCGCGCTATTCCACGAAAGGAGAGCCACGATGGCTCATATCGATATTTTCAAGGGCGATGCCTTCCGCGCTATGGCGCTCGGCGAGGCGATCCGCGTTGTCCCGAACCAGTGGGGCCTGATCGGCAGCCTGGGGCTGTTCGTCGCCAAATCGATCCGGGGCACCAAGTTTTCGGTCGAGATGAAAAACGGCGTCATCCAGCTGGTTAACTCTTCCGAGCGCAGCACTGCGCTGCCCGGCGCAGATCGCGGCAAGCGCAAGATGGTCGATTTCCGCACCGAGCGGTTCGGCCTCAAGTCGCGCATTACCGCCGACGACATCGACAACATTCGCGCCTTTGGCTCGGAAACCGAGCTCAAGCAGGCGCAGGACGAGGTGATGGAGCGCCAGATCGAGCTGCGCGGCTCGCTCGACATCACCCGCGAGTATCACCGCGCCTGCGCCCTGCAGGGCAAAGTTCTGGACGCGGACGGCTCCGAACTGATCGATCTTTTCGACAAGTTCGAAGTCACCCGCAAATCGGTCGATTTCACCCTCGGAACCGGCACCACCGATCTCGCCGCGAAGTGCAAAGAGGTGACGCGCCATGTCCGCACCAACCTCAAGGGCGACGTGATGTCGGGCGTGATGGCACTCATTCATCCCGAGTTCACCGACAAGCTCATGGCGCATGCCGATTTCAAAGAGCGCTACAAGTATTTCCAGAACACCAACGGCGGCGACCCGCTGCGCGATGATGTCTCGGATGGCTTCGATTTCGGCGGCATCCGCTGGAAAGAGTACCTCGGCGAGGGTGAAGTGCCGCAGGAGGATGGCACCACTATCTCGCGCAACTTCATCCCTGCGGGTGAGGCGACGATCTTCCCGGTGGGCACGCGCCAGACCTTCCGCACCTTCAACGGCTCGCCCGATTATGTCGGCATGGCGAACACCCCCGGCCAGGATTTCTATTCGGCCGTGTTCCCCGATCGCCAGGAAGATCGCTACGTGGATGTCGAGGCGATGATGCAGAACGCGCAGATCTGCACCCGCCCCGCGACCTTGGTGCGCGGTCACACCTCGAACTGATCGGCTGAGTTGATCGGATAAACCGGCGCCGGCGCAACCCGCGCCGGTGCCTTCCCTTCCTTCGGAGAGAGACCCATGGCCAAGAAGACCAAGGCGCGCGATCTGGTGCGCGTCAAGATGACCGGCGATCACACCTACAAGCTCGATGCCAGCTCCAAGCGCACGCTGCCGGCCGGCTGGTCGGGCCCCGTGCCAGCCGCCGTCGCCGATGAGATCGAGAAAGAGAAAAAGGGTGCGCGCGTCGGCGCCGATGCCGCGGATAAGACCGAAACTGACGCCGTGAAGAAGGCTGCGGCCAAGGCGGCAGCCCCGGCAAAGCCTGCGGCCGCCAAGACCAATCCCGCCACGGCGGGCGCCACCGATCCGGCCCCGGCCTCGAGCGGTGCAAATGAGGTCAGCGCGGCCAGCACCGGCGCCAGCGCGGCCGATACCGGCGCCGCGGACTGAGCGCGATGGCCCCGTTTCTTCGCAGCGTCGAGGAGACCTTCCGGTGTCACGGGATCGAGGCTGTCCTCGATCCCGAGGGCGTGGCACGCCCGGTGCGGCTGCTTCCGGCGCGGCCGGATGAGATCGCTGATTTTCGCAGCCTGCAGGTGCAGTCGGAGGCTGGCATGTTCGAGATCCTCGCCTCCGATTTCGAGGGCTTCTCCAAGGGGACGATCCTCGGCATCGGGTCCGAGCTACGCAAGGTGCAGCACGTCCGGACGCGGGACCCGCGGCGCTACAAGGTGCTGCTGAACACCGTGGAGCAGCCTGCATGAAGGAGCGGATCAGCGTTGCCCTGACCGGCAACCTCGAGGAGTTCATGGAAGAGGAACTCGATCTCGCCGAGCGCGCGATCACCGCCGGGGTCCGTTCGGCCGGGGCGCGGGCCAAGCGGCTCCTGCGCCAGGACGTGCTGGCGGGCGGGCTTGGTCCGCGCCTTGCGCGGTCGTGGCGTCAGAAGGACTATCCACGCGGTCAGGCTTCGCTGGCGGCCGCCTCGATCATCTACACCAAGGCTCCCGAATTGCTGCGTGTGTTCGATGAGGGCGCAACGATCCGCTCGGCCGACGGCTTTTACCTCGCGATCCCGACCCCGGATGCCCCCAAGCTCGGCGAGGGGCGCAAGCGGCTCACGCCGTCGAACTTTCCCGAGCACCGCTTCGGGCCGCTGCGCTTTGTCTATCGCGAGCACGGCGCCTCACTGCTGGTGGTCGACAACCAGCGCCAGCGCCAGGGCAAGCGGGGCGGCTACGCGCTCTCGAAGAGCAAGCGCGCGCTGAAGACTGGGCACGGGCTGATGACCGTGCCGATGTTCTTCCTGGTGCCGCGCGTTCGACTGAAACGCCGGCTCAACATCGACAAGAACCTGCATCTCGCCATGCGCAGCCTTGCCGAAGACATCGACACGGCGTTCCGCACGCTGCGTCGCCGCAAGAGAAGGCGCAAATGATGCCAAGCACCCATGAAACCGCGATCGCCGCGTTGGTCGCAGCTCTGGCCCCGCATCCCGCGCGGGTGCTGCGCGAGGCGGAGCTGCCGCATGCCTGTCCGGCCGAGGGCCTGATCAATGTCCAGCCGGCCGATCCGGACGAGGGCGAGCAGCATCTCGGCACCGGGACGCGCGAGTTCGAGCGCGACATCGAACTCGAGTGCGTCGTGCAGGGATCGGACGCCGAGGAGCGCGACGCGGGCCTCGATGCCTTGATGCAGGGCGTGGTGGCGCTGCTGCTTGCCGACCGCTCGCTTGGCGGCGCGGTGACTTACCTGCGGGTTAATGCCCCGCAGGGAACTGACGTGGTGCCCATGGATGGCGCGGAGAGCCTGAAAGGCGCCGTGCTGCCGGTGACGATCTACTACGAAACCCCCGACAACCCGATGGAGTGATCCCATGACCTTTGCGCGTGGAAACGAGGCGCGGCTGCTGTCGCGCCAACAGGCGAGTTTTGGCACCGCCGAGGCGGCGGCCGATGGTGCGTTCCGGCTGATGCCCTTCTATTCCTACAACGTCTCGCCCACCGGCGAGCTCGCAAACGACGAAGCCGCCTACGGCGACTCGATGCCGGGCGATGTGGTCGCGGGGCTCGAGAACCTCACGGGCTCCATGACGGTGCCAATGGGGCTGAACTCGATCGGCTGGCACCTGCAGCAGCTCTTCGGCGATCCGGTGACCACCGGGACCGAAGATTACAGCCACGTCTTCGACGTGCCGCGCCAGCAGGTGATCCGCCTCATGACGCACGGGATTTCGCACACCGGCATCAATCAGCATTTCGTGCAGGACAGCCTGGCGATGACCGGGCTCGAGCTCTCGGGGCAGAAGAACGGCCAGCGCCAGCGGGTCACCTTCAATCTTGCCGGTCGCCAGGAGGTGGGCAAGCCTACCACGCTCGACGCGACGCCCGTGCAATATGCGCCTGATCCTGTGCCGGTCGGTTTCCAGGCGGCGCTGCTGATGGATGGCGCGGTCGCCGGGGCAGTGACCCAGGCGGCGCTGACGCTGAACAGCGGAATCGAGCCGGACCAAGAGGCGCTCAACGGTCTGCCCACTGCGGCCGCCATGCAGTCCGGCTTCTGGGAACTCTCTGGCACGCTCGGCGCCCGCTTCCAGGATCGCGTGATCTACGATCTCGCCAATACCGGCGAGTCCTTCTCGCTGGGCTTCAAGTGGGAGATCAGCGCGACCCGCTCGCTCGAGATCGTCTGTCCGAACGTTCGGCTCGAGCGCACAGGCGTGCCGGTAGAGGGGCGCGGTATCCTGTCGTCGTCGTTCAACTGGCGGGCCAATCGGCCTGCGGACGGTGCCGAGCTGATGACCATCACGCTCAAGAACAGCACCGCCAGCTACGCCAACCCGGCCTGATGGTCCTGCGTCTTCACCGGCGCGGCTCCGAGCCGCGCGAGATCGACCTCGGCTACGGCGTCACGGTCTCCTGCAAGCCCTTCGGCTACGCGGACTATCGCGAGGCCGAGGCGGCCGCGCTGCGGCTTGCCCGGCAGAACCTGCCTGAGGAGCTGCAACTCGAGGCCGAGATCCACGATGAGGAGAATCTCAGACCGGAACACGACGAAGCCCTCCGGGGCCTCGCCGCGCGATACGTGGTCAAGCTGCTTCTCCTGCGGTTCGGGGTGGGCTGGGCCGGGGTCGAGCTCGAGGACGGCAGCGCCGCTCCGATGATCTCGGAAACGCTCGACGAGTTCATGCGACTCTTCCCCGGTGTCTCCGCCACGCTGCACGGCGAGCTGCTGGCGCCCTGGATCGCATTGGAGATGGAGGGAAACGTCTCCGCGCCCTCGCCAGATACCGCCACAGCGGAGGGCTGAGCCATTGCGCCGGCTGCCGGGACGCTCCCGGCTTCGCCTGCGCAAGGTTCGGCGGCGAGGGCGCATGCCCCGAAGACACCCATCTGCCACGCTCGATCGAGGGCCGGGCCATCGCCTCGGCCGGGCTCGAGCTCTTCCACCAGCGGCGGATCGGTCCCGGCGGCTACGCCGGGCTCGACATGCCCGCCTGCCTCGCGCTGCTGAAGGCGCGCGGCGTTCCCGAAGATATTGCAGCGCTGCTCTTGCCGCGCTGGGAAGCCGGGCTTCTCGAGGCCGCGGCGCTGCAGCGTGAGGACAAGAGCGAATGAGCCGAACGGAACGCCAGTATTCGATCCGCTTCTCGGCGGCTGGCAAGCAGCAGCTCGAGGCGGACCTGCGCGCGCTCGGCGCCAGTGGCGAGCGCAGCCTGCGCCTCATCCAGGGCGCTGCGCGCCCGGCCGGGGCAGGGCTGCGCGAAACCGATCTCGCTGCGCGGCAGCTCAAGGGATCGCTGGGCTCGGTCGCAGCCGAGCTCCCATCCCTGCAGCGCCTGGCCCGCTACATGGGCACAACTGCGATCGCCGGTGGGCTTGTAGCCTTCGGCAAGGGCGCGCTCGATGTTGGGCGGCAGTTCCAGGCGATGATGCAGCGCGTCCAGGCGGCAACGGCGGCGACCGAGCAGGAGGCTGCCAGCCTCGAGGCGGCGGCCAAGCGGCTCGGCGGCACGACCGCCTTCACCGCGATGCAGGCGGCCGAGGCGATCGAAGTGCTGGCGAAGAACGGCGTTGCGGTCTCGAGCATCCTCGATGGCGCGCTCGATGCCTCGCTCGCCTTGGCCAGCGCGCTCGGCGCGGAGCTCGCCCCGTCGGCCGACCTGGTGACCGACCTCATGGCGCAGTTCAGCCTCGAGGCGGCTGCGCTTCCCGACGTGGTCGATCGCGTCACCGGGGCGGCCTTTACCTCTAAGTTCGGCTTCGACGATCTGCGCCTCGCGATCGGCCAGGCCGGCGGCGTGGCCGGCACGGCCGGCGTCGAGCTCACGGATTTCCTGACGTCGCTCTCCGCCACGGCCTCGAACTTCTCTTCCGGTCAGGACGCCGGGACATCGTTCAAGACCTTCGTTCAGCGCCTGACGCCCGAGAGCAAACAGGCCGCGGCGGCGATGCAGGAACTTGGCCTCGAGTTCTTCGATGCGCGCGGCAAGATGAAAACCATGGCGGAGATCGCCGGGGAACTGCAGGAGGGTCTTGCCGGTCTGTCGGATGAAGCGCGCAATGAAGCGCTCAAGACGATCTTCGGGACCGATGCCATCCGGACTGCGACGGCGCTCGCAAAAACCGGCGCCGAGGGATTCCGCGAGCTTGCTTCCGCGATCTCTGAGGTGTCGGCCGAGGAGCAGGCAGCAGTCAGGTTGCGCGGTCTCGACGGCGCGCTGAAAGAACTGGCCTCGGCCTGGGAAGCCCTGCAGCTGCAATCTGCGCAGAGCGGTGGGCTCGAGATCGCCGAGGAAGCCGTGCGCCGCCTGACCGATGCACTGCGCTTTCTCACAGAGAACTTCGACGAGGTGCAGGAAGTTGTGGAGCGGGTCGCGCAGGCGCTCACGGTCTACCTGGTCGGCAAGGGCATGACGCTGGCGATCGCAAAAGGCGTCGCAATGCACGCAGCGCTGATCGAGATTGCCGGGGCCACGGCAGGCGTCGGCACCGCGGCAAGCCGCGCTGTCGGGCCGCTGACCCGCCTTGGCATGGCCGGGCGCCTGCTCATGGGCACGCTGGGCGGACCGTTGTCGCTGGCGCTGACGGCCGCTTCGCTGATTTCGCTGGGCATCGACACCGACACCGCGGCCGACGCGATTGGTCGCGCCGAGACCTCGGCGCAGAAGGCCGCGGATGCGCTGCTGGCCTACCAGGACGCCAGCAAGCGCGCGGCCGACGAGCAGGCGAACCTTGGCGGCAAGGTCAGCGAGACGACCCAGCAGATGCTGACCCAGTCGCGGGCCGCGCTGGTGCAGGCGGTGGCGGATATAGGCCGCGAGCTGCAGGACGCACAGAAGGCCATGGGCGATTCGCTGCTCGACGGCGACGGCTTCGACGACTTTGCTGCGCGCTACCGCATGCTCTTTCGCACCAACCTGCAGACCGGCAAGCCCGATCCTGGCATGCCGACCAACCGTTACCTCACTCAGCTTGCGCGCATGGCGGAGCAGGCGGGCGATCTCGAGATCTCCGCTGGAGAGTTCGCGACCGCCTTCGAGCGGGTGCAAGCGGTGGGCCCCGCAATCGAACAGGCCTCGACCGCGATGGCCGATCTGCTTGGATCAGGCGGCCCGATCCGTGGCAGCGAGACCCTGTCGGCGGTCACCGAGCTTGCCGAGCGGACGGGTCTCTTCGGGGAGGAACTCGCGGCGCTCTCCAACGCCAGCAGCGAAGCCGATCTCCGCCGGGCTTTCGAGGCGCTGCTGCGGGCAATGAACGAGGCGGTGATCGCTGGCAAGCAGGTGCGCTCCGAGCAGCTCGAAGGGTTCCGCGAGAACGTCGCTGGGCTGGTCGAGGTTGAAACGAAGCAAAAGGAACTGACCGAGCAGCTCGGCGAGATCGAAGGTTTGCAGCAGAGCCTCGCCGCGCAGCGGCCCTTTGACGAGACCGCCGAGAGCGCACGTGACGCCGCCGAGGAGGTCGATCGTCTGAAGCGGGCAGGGGAGGCCTACCTGCAGTATCAGGAAAGCCGCTCTCAGGCAGCGATCCTCGCCGGCCGATCCGGTGTGGCCGCCGCCAAAGAGCTGATCCGTGACAAGGAAGACTTTCGGCCGGACGCCTATCCCGATTGGTCCTACAAGAACGGCAAGCGCTACAACAGCGGCTGGCGCGCGGGCTACGGGTCGGACACCTACACCACGCCGGATGGCAAGGCGCATCGGGTCGCCGAGGGCATGACGATCACCCGCGCCCAAGCCGAGCTCGATCTTGATCGGCGGATCTGGGACTACTTTGATGCCATCACCGCGCAGATCGGCGAAACCGCATTCGCCGCGCTGTCGGACGATCAGAAGGGCAGCCTTGCCTCGCTGCTGCACAACTACGGCACGGGCGAATTCCGTGCGGGCGGAGATCTCGGCGGCGTTGTCTCGGCGCTTCGCGGCGGCAACTCGCAAGGCGTCGCCGATGCGATTGGCGGGCTCGCCGGGCACAACAACGGCATCAACGAAAAGCGCCGCCTCGAGGAAGCCGCGGCATTTGGCAACACCAGCTCGGCAGAGGCCGCGCTCGCGCGCGCCGATGCCCTGCAGAAGGTCATCGCGGCAGGCAGCGAACAGCTCGATCAACTGCAGCTCGAGGCGGAGTTGGCCGGCCGCAGCGTCGAGGCGCAGGCGCGGCTCACCTTCCAATATGAGTCGGTGCGCCGCGCGAAAGAGGCTGGGATAAACCCCGAGACCGCCCTGGCTGAGGATGGGCGGAAACTGATCGACGTGATCAATGAGCAGGCCGAGGCCTACGGAAAGCTGGTGGCGGCGCGGGATGCGGCTGACAAGCGCGACGAAGAAACCGGTGATACCGATGAAGATCGCGCCGCTCGGCTTGAACGCTATCGCAATGAGATGTCGCGGCTCGTCGAAAACCTCAAGCCCGGTAGGGAAGGGTGGAGAGGCTTTGTCGACGACTTCGGTGACTACCTGCTCGACAAGCTCTGGCAGATCGCTTGGGACCCCGTCTGGCAGCAACTCGCCCTGCTCATGGAAGGTGTGTTCGGGCCATGTGGCACGCTCTCGTTCTCCGGCTCTGGCGCGACCTCCGGCTATTCCGGCAGTGCCGGCGCAATGGTCTCGGGTGGGCTTTACTCTACGGGCGGACCGCTGCCGCGCCGCGCGGGGGGTGGCGGCTTCCAGAGCGTTCCGCGTGCGGTCGGCATGCTGCGAGGCCCCGGCAGCAAGAAGCAGGACAACCTGCTGTTCTGGGGCTCGCGGGGCGAGTTCATGCAGCCCGCCGCGTCGGTGGATTACTACGGGCTTGAGTTCATGGAAGCGCTGCGCAGGCGAGAGGTGCCGAAGTTTGCCGAAGGTGGGGCGCTGCCCGGCGCGTCCACGGGCGGCGGCGCCTGGCGCGAGACGGCCCCGAAGGTCGAAATCCCCGTCCACATCGAGACGCTGCCGGGGACAGGCGCCGAAGTGCAGGCCAGTCCCGCAGGTATCAATGTTCGCATGGTCGAGAATGCGGTTGGCGGCTACCTGCGCAGCGAGCGCGGGCAAAACATGATGAACCAAACCTTCGGCCTGAAGGGCCGACCGAGAGGAGCATGAGCATGCCCAACTGGCCAGCAGACTTGCCGTTTTTCTCCGCTCGGAGCGGCTACCAACTCAGTGGCCCGACTGGGCACATCCTGCGCTACAAGCCGGATGTCGGCCCGCCGCAGCGCCGCCTGCGCACCAGCGCCGCCCGGCGACCGTTCTCGGGAAAAATCGGGTATCTCACCGTCGCGCAGCTTGCGCAGTTCGAGGAGTTTTACCGGACCGCCCTCGGAAACGGTGTGCTCTCATTCTCGGCAACTGATCCCGTTACCGGCAAGCCGCACACTTATTGCTTTGCGGGCGAGTACAAGATCACGCCGAACAAGCTCGGTGTGAGTGTCGCCGCCGAGTTGGAGATTCTGCCATGAGGCAGGTCAGCGAACGCCTCCTCGCCGCGGTGTATGCCGACGCCAGCGCTGCTGTCCTGGTGCCGCTCGTGCAGCTTTCGCATCCTGACTGGGGCGATCCCGTGCGCTTCGTTCGAAACGACGAGCCGGTGGCACATGCCGGCGAGGAATACCTGCCGTTTCCGTTCGAGATCACTCTTCCGGATGATGAAGACGAAGGCTTCCCGGTGCTCAAGTGGACCGCGTCGAACGTTTCGCGCGAGATCATCGGCCAGTTCCGGGCAATCACCGGCGAGGTGCTGGGCCGGGTGGTCTACGTGCTAACCTCGCATCCCGAAATCGTCGAGGTCGGGCCGTTCGAGGTCGAGATCACCGGCATTGAATATGACGCCCTTACCATCAGCGGCGTGATGACAATCGAGCCGATCCTGCAAGAGCAGTTTGGCTATCTGGAGATGACGCCTGGCACGACGCCGGCGCTGTTCTGACCACAGGAGAAAATCAAATGCTCAGAAACCTGCGGGCCTTCGCGGCGCGCGGCTTGCGCCGTGCTGGCCGAAAGGCAGAGATGAAGGGCGGCCAAGACGCTGATTTCGGAGATGTGCCCTACGTCATCGGTCGCCACGCGGTGGCGAGCGGAACTGGTAGCAGCGCTGCCGCCTCTGCAGGGTCATGCCCATGCCGGGACGCAGCATGCGTGGTGCATGGTTGTCGCGCGCGGCGTGAGGGAGGCGAGCTCCGGGAGCTGGTCTTCCTCCTTCAGGACGAAGTTGGCTGCCTGAAAGCTCAGGTGTCCTTGCTGAACTCGCGGATGCCTCGATAGCTTTTGCGATGTGGACCGATGCTTGGATCGGCCTGCCTTACGCGGTGCGGGGGCGGGGCCCGACCGCTTTTGACTGCCTCGGGCTCTTCATTGCCCTGCACCTCGCCCGGCGCGGCGTGGTCATCCCTGATCCCGCCTGCACGATGACCGAGGCGCTGCGGCGCGGCGCCGTGGATGAGCTTCGCCCGCGGTTCCGGCGGGTCGAGGATGCCGAAGAGGGGGATGCCCTGCTCTTCATGATGGCGGGGCGCCCGCTGCACCTGGGCTATGCCCTCAACACGACAGATATGCTCCACAC
>NZ_JAAGOV010000049.1:0-66356 GCF_010500785.1 Salipiger sp. PrR003 | reverse complement strand
TGATACCGTCACCGATGTCGCGACATAGAATCTCATCTTGATTGTCGCTGCCGTCTCTCCCTGATTGTCGCGCTATAGACTTGCAGTGAACCGGCCTGAACCAGCCCATGCGAAGCAGTTGTGCAATCCCCTCGGCATCGCGGCGATCTGTCTTCACGGGCATGGCCTTCAGGACCGCCTTGACCTGCCGCGTCTCCATCAGGATCAGCGCGAAGCCGGCTTCCCCCAAACTGCGGTGAAGCCACTGCGACAGCGGGCCGGCCTCGAGCCCAATCGCCTCGATGGTCCAGGGCAAGTCCCGCAGGAACGCTGTGAACGCCTCGGGCTCGCTGTCGATCTGCGCCCGCTTGACGACCTGCCCATGTTCGTCCAGCACGCAAACTGAGGAACTCGCAAGCGAAACGTCAATGCCGATGAAGGTCTTCATGCCGTCCTCCTCTGGGATGTGGAAGCGCCAGCCTATCCGGTCTTGGCTGCCCCATGACGACATCTTGAAACCCTGGCCCGCGTCACCGACAATCCCACCGTCAGGTTGCCCGCCGTGGCATCCTGATCAGACCCGGACCTCTCCGAAGGTCGACGCTCCTACACCACGCGCGGGGGCACTATCAAAAGTCACCCTCTTTGATCTTCCCACCATAGCGGAACTCCACATAGCGCGCGTCGCCGGCATCTACTGCGACATGGCACGCATTGAAAGCTGGCCGGAACCGATCGAAGTCGTCGCAAGGTTGCCGGCGCGCAGGCTCCTCGTTGGCCACTCTAGTCTGTGGCGCCTGACCCCGGTCCTGGATGGCATAGATGTTGTTGTCGGTGATCAGACTACTGGCCATGATCTCATCCATCGATGGCAGATCGTCATCGTCATCGACTGGCACATCCGCAGACTCTGAAAAGTACCCGCAGCGATCGACGGTTTTCAGAAGCTCTGCGTTTTCAGACTCAGCACTACGTAGGCGCCTGGCACGCCCCCGCTCGTCGCGATCAGTAGCGTCAGCATCCGGAAGGCGACCATGCTCCGCATGGAAGGCGTTCACATCCTCCATGATCTGAAGAATGCGCTCCTCCGCGGAGGACACCTTGGGGCGGGCGGCTGCCGGCTCCCTTCTCAGGATCCCTGCTGTGTCCGATGCGAAGATTTCCTCTAGGGTAGGCAGCGCCATCAAGCATCCTCCTTTTGCTTCTCAGCGTACTGCTTCCGAAGAAACATGAGTGCTTTCCCCAATCGTCTCTCAAGGGCGTCAACGCTTGATGGGTTGGGCTCCTGACCATCGTGATCGATGATCCAACTTTTGACGCGCTCCCACAGTGATCGCGCCTCTTTGTCGGTCATCGGCGGTTCCTTGTTAGTGAGCTCTGCAAGGATCGTTCCGAAGACCTGCTTGTCGAGCGTCCGGGCGAGGATCTCATAGCCTTGCTCAAAGGGGTTCACATCCTTGATGAGATCGACTTGGAGCTTGGAGACGTCGAACGCCGCTCGTACGGTTTCAGTGAAAATGCTTCCGCCTCCAGCCCGTTCGGCTTCCCTGATTTCCCGCGCTGCGTATACCCGGGCAACGAGGTTCTGGACGACCTCATCCGTCTGCTCTTCCGACAGGTCTCCGTAGCGCTTCTCAATGATCTCGGGGATCAGGACCTGAGTGATTACTTCGTTTGCAGTAGAGTCGTTGAGCCCAGCCTCCAACAAGCGGCGGTCCTGCAGAACCTCTGCCATAAGGTGAGGCATATCCTCGTTGGTGATCTGCTTGGTGCGGGGAGTTGTGGGCTCCTTGAAATCAGGCATGCCGATGTGGATTTCCCCGGTTTCCTCGGCCGGCATTTTTTCAGGGTCGTACAGCTCAGCGATCGTTTTCAGAGGATAGAGATCGCGTGCGTCCAGGATGTCGTTCGCGCACTGCTCAAGACGTTCTTTCTCATCCTCAGTCAGCGTCGGCATCGGGAAGGTGTTCCAACCGAGGGTGTTCGAGTAGCGGAGGTCCGTTTTCAGCTTTCCGCAGACGGTCGCAATCCACTCTCGGTGCAGGCGGGAACTCAGGATCGGCAGCAGGTACAGGGGGGCGTCGAGGATTTGGAAGGCGGAGTCTGCCACCACGCTTCCAGACAAAAGGTAGCCGACTTGGAGCCACTCGCGGTGCTCTGAGGTTACCCGTGGGATGATCAGGGTGTTGTCGGGGGCATTCATTTCACGGAACTGATGAGGCCGTGCCGCTAGTCTACGAAATCCAGCGTCTGGGCTTCTTTCTCGCACGACCTTTGTACGTCGAATGCGCGCAGCAACGTCCGGGACCTCTTCGAATTGGTCTCGGTATGAATCACTAATCCATAGGCAGTAGCGTTCAATGCCCTTTATGAATTCTAGCGACCCGATCAATCGTCGAACTCCATCTCTTGGAAGTCCAAGGTCCTTCAAAAGATGATCCCGATCTTCGCGCGTCAGGATAAGGTTGCCCCCATCTACAGCCATGTTCCCAAGGATCAACCTTGGCGCGCTGGACAGGCGCTGTTGGATAAATCAGCTGGCGAGCGCTGTTCCCCTTTCCCCGGACACACTTATCCTGCGGCCACGGTCATCGGGATGCCGAGTGCCGTGAAGCGGTTGAGGACCGCCACCCGGATCTGGACCTCCGCCACCTGGCGGTCGAATTCCCGGGACATCAGCCGCTGGCCGAGCAGCTTCACGCAGTTCATTTTCGTCTCGACCCTGCTGCGCCGGTGGTACCCGCTCCAGTTCCGCCAGAGTGCCCGGTCCAGGTGCTTGGATGCTCGCAGGATCTCGTTGCGTGCGCGAGCTCCTGCCGTGTCCGGCTTCCAAGGCCGGGCGTTTCGACGGGGTGGAATGATCGCTGTTGCTCCACGGGCCGCAATGGCATCGTGGCAGGCGCGTGTGTCGCAGGCACCGTCAGCCGAGACAGTGGCGATGTCCTCGTTCGCCGAGATCTGCGCGAGAAGGTTCGGCAGCATCGGGGCGTCGCCGACATTGCTTGAGATGCCCTCGACCGCCCGGATCTCCGGCGTTTCCTCATCAATTCCAAGGTGGATCTTGCGCCATACGCGCCGCTTGGAGCCGCCATGCTTGCGCGCGTGCCAGCCGCCGAGAGCAGAAAGCGCTGAGCCATGATCGCCCCGATCCGTGACCAATGTTCCCACTATGTTCTTTTGCGCGGACGACTGCAAGCACTTGGTGCATCTGCTACCGAAGACCGAATGCCTGAACCAGCACTGGTTCATGACCCTTACAGACGCAGCCGAAAAGCTGGAGGCTTGGCGTAGATACTACAATGAGGAACGGGCACATGGCGCGATCGGCAACAAGGTCCCGATCATGCTGACGAAATCAGGGGGCGCCACCAGCCCGTCACCCTGAGCGAAGCCAGAAAACTCTGCCTTAGGGCGGTCCAAGGTTGGGAAGCGGATCACGACCAGTGCTCCCATGTCGCCTATGTGGTGATCGAAGGCCCAGGCGAAGAACGGCGTGACGATAAGAATGCCGACGAACTCGAAACTGAGAGCTTGGCGAATTCGGTCTACCGCGCTGCACATGAGGGCTCCGATTGTTGTTCGGGCCATCCCGCGTGTTGACCATTTGGCCGGCGAGGCCGTCCTCGCTTGGATGTGTTCGGGATGCTTGCTTTTCAAGCGGCCTTCATGCCGCAGGACGTTCCTCTGCCCCAGCAAGCAGTAGCCGCATGATATCGGATCGGGTCAGGATCCCGACCAGTCGCTGCTCCTGGATCACCGGAACAACCTCGCTTCCTTGCGCCGCCAGCCTGTTGAGGAGCACGCCAACGGGCATATCGTCAGGCACCGCACGGTCGGCGGGTCGCATCACGTCTGATATGGTACGACGCAGAGATCTCTTCCGCCAGGCCGCCGGGCGGTCCTGCGCCGCGACGACGTGGAGAAGATCGGCCTGGAGCACGAGGCCGCGCAGAATCATGTCTTCGTCTACGACCGGGAGGCTCTTGATGGCATGGCTGCGGAAAAGCCGCGCTGCCGCCGGGAGCGGCGAGTCGGGCCGGACTGTGATCAGATCGGTGGTCATAATGTCGGCACAGGTCGTTCCATCAAAACGGTGCTGGGCCGCCTCTGCTTCGGCGGCGGCCAGCAACCGGCCGAGGTCTGCCACACCAAGGTTGGTCGACTGGTTGAAGCGGTCGATGGCGATCATCACGAACAGGTCGTCGACGCGATTGCCGCCGGCGACGGGACAGCCGCTCATCATGGCATGGCCCACCATCTCGAGACTGTCAGCATTGACATGGGCGTTCTCAACCCAGTGCAGTCGTGCTGATGAAGCCTCTATCACCGAGGCCGGACTCTCCGGCTTTTGTGGGCGATTGGCAACATGGAGGCCGGCGCGCGTGATCTCTCCCGGTAGGCGACGTAAAGGCCCGAGGCGAGGATGACTGCTATCCCGAGCCAGGTCATCCGATCAGGAAAGTCTCCGAAAACCAGAAAGCCGGCGGCAGTGGCGCCGATGATCTCGAGATACTGGAATGGTGCCAGGAGACCGGCTTCAGCGTGGCGAAAGGCTTCGGCGATCAGGACATAGCTTGCAGCGGCGAGGAGGCCGCTTCCCAAGATCAAGGCCCAGGCCGAAGTCGCAAGGGCGCCAGGGTCTGGGGTGGAAAGCCCCGATGCGTGAAGCGCGAACGAAAGCGCTACCATTCCGAGGCAGGCATAGATTGTGGCGCCGCACTGAATGGTCAGCCCAGAGCGTGTGCGCGTGGCACGGCGGAGGACGATCATGTTGAGCGCATAGGAGGCGGCCGCAAGGAGCGGCAGTAGCGCGGCGATCTCGAACTCCGGTCCCGGCCGGATCACGATAAGCGCACCGACCAGTCCTGTGCCGACTGCTGCGAGGCGCCGCGCTCCGACTGTCTCGCCCAGGAGTGGGCCTGCCAGCAACGTCAGGATCAAAGGCTCAACGAAAAAGATGGCGATCGCGGTGGCAATCGGCATGACCGCGAAGGCGCCTATCAGGCCGATGAGGGTGATCATCACCAGCAGACCGGACAGCGCAACGATCGGAGAGAGCATTGCGCCACGGAGGCGGCCGGGCAACAACGCCGCCGCCGGCAGGAGGAAGGCTGCTTGGGCAACAACGCGCGCGGTCGCGACGTCGACCGGGTTCAGTTTCTCTGTAAGAAGCTTCGACAAAGTGTCGCCCAGTGGCAGCAGTAGCATTGCCGCGGCCATGCAGGTCATTCCTGCGCAAGAACCAGTCCACATGGTCCGCGACCTGTCGAACAAAGGAAGAGTCATAGGACACCTCATAACTTCAGGCTCCGCACGATATGTGCGGGAGCAAGTCCGGGCGTTCAGGACATCGGTTGAAAATATCGGGGCTGGGCAGCGGACGCGCGACGCCATCGCATGCTGCCTTGCAACCCGCATATAGGGGTCTTCGAAGGAGTTGTCCAATCCGGGGAGTAGGCCGATCTCTGACCCAATTGCTTGGCAAGACCCGTCACGCCAAGCACGAGCGCTCAGAATGAAATCGGCTCGCGCTTTCACGTCGAGCTTTGACAGAATAACCGGATCGTATCCGAGCCAGGCGAAAGTCTCGATCAGCCGATGATATTCGTCGATACCTCCCTTGAGGTCTTTTTCCGCGTTCACTGTCCCTGTGGTGGATTTCTGGCCAAGGTGGGGTCAGAAACACCTGGTGATGGAAGCGGGCGTGTCCCGACAAGGTGACAATGGCCGCCAATCCGGTTGCATGTTCCAGCGCGATGGCCGCATCCAGCAGCCCGCGATCAAAGAAGACCCAACCCTGCGAAGACGCGACGCGGTTGGGGTCTCCGGTCGCCATGTCGATGGCGTCCCTTGCGAAGGCTTCGAGATCGACCTAGGGAAGTACCACGCCTGCACCATTCAACTCACGCGACACGATCTTCCTGCCGGGCTCCTCGACAGTTTCGAAGCCTCTGGGCGCGAGTTCGGCCAGCAACGTCGACTTCCCGCCCCCCGAGCAGCTGGAAAGGACCACGTGCTGGCCGCCATGGCCGTTTCTCATCGGACTTCTCTCCAAGTTGTCATCCGCTCCTCACACCTCGATGCGCTCTGTATTGGAAGGCGCTGCGAATATCCGTGCGACCTCCGTTCCATGATCGACGGGAAGCATGGCTTTCCCGTGAGGACGATTCAGTTCGATCTGCATACGTGGGGTCGGGACTTTCGCTTGCCGCAGCGCGCGATCGATCAGAGACAGCAACTCGTCCCGGCAATCGACGTCCCGTTCGAAGCGCGACAGCCAGAACCGGACCGCATATGAATTGCCGTCGCTTCCCAGTTCCTGGACGCGGACATCCGGTGCCGGTTCGGTCTGAATCAGACACGCTTCGCCTACCGCCTTAAGGATCAATTCCTTGGCGGCGTCCACGGGAACCTCATGCGCAAGCTTCAGAGATAGCTGCGCGCGATACTGCGGTTTCGGGGCGGAGTAGTTGATGAGGCGTCGGCGCGCGATCTGGCTGTTCGGCAGGATCATGTAGGTCGAGTCCAGCGTCAGGAGCCGTGTCGTGCGCCAGCCGATCTCGATGACCTTGCCTCGTGCGACCTGCTCGATATCGACCCAGTCCCCAATCCGGTAGGGTGCTTCAACGCCCAGTGCGATGCCGGACAGCGTGTCGGCCACGACGTTCCGGATCGCGAAAGCCAACACCGCGAGTATCAAGCTCGATCCTGCAAGCGCGCCAAGGAGACCTTGTTCCAGCAAGAGCGCGGCAGAGGCCACGATGGCGGCGAAGAACAGCAGAACCGCCACGAGATCCCGAAACAGGCGCGGGTATGGACGCTTGTCGCGTCTCCGGCGATCTGCGAACAGGCCGAAAAGCCGGCTACCGAGCCAGGCCGCGTCTTTCGTCTAGGCGATCCGATGATCACCGGAATTCATGGTGCGGGCGGTGGGACTCGAACCCACACTCCTCGAGGGAACCAGATTTTGAGTCTGGCGCGTCTACCGGATTTCGCCACGCCCGCACGGTTGCTGATCATATACCCCAGCAAAGGTTTCTCAGAAATTTACGCGCCCGGACTATAGGAGATCTGCTTGCCTCTGGTGGCGTAAGCCTGTTCCACCAATGCCTCCGGCGACATGAAGAGATCACTGGTCGGAATTTTCAATGACGCCATCAGACGGCGCATGGTCTCGGCATGGCTCTCAAGCTGACCAAGACTGAGGATATGCTGGACATCTACACCCTGCCGCTCGAGCGCGCGCGCAACCAGGATCGTTCGATGACAATCGCAAGGGTCTTTCTCCGCGCACATCAGTGCGAGCCGGTACTTCTGGGCGCCTTCTAGAACCCGATCGATCCCCCTCTGGAAGAGCTCGGTTGTCGCGAGCCTCTCATAGCTGACCCGGCCATCCACATAGCAGCAGGGGTCTTCCGACCTGGCCCCGAGCTCCTTGCCCAAAAAGACATAGGCGATGCCGTTCTCCGCCAGGAGGGTTTTCAGAGTGTCTTGGTTGAAGTGCGGCACATACCGGCTGAATGGCGAGCTTCGAACATCCCCAACGGCTGTGATGCCGTTCCGTTTCAGGTTCGAGATGAAGTCCAAGGCCGGGCCGTTCGAGTGGCCAATGGTGTAGATCGTGGGGTTCATGACCAAAGAATAGACAAACTATCCTTGAATGTCGAGTATTATGGTGCCCCCGGCCTGAATTGAACAGGCGGCCTGTCGTGTACGAAACGACTGCTCTACCAACTGAGCTACAAGGGCGAATTCTGATTTTGATCGATCGCCTAATCACTTTAGACGTCGGTTGTCTGGTGCGGGAAGAGGGTCTCGAACCCCCACGCTACAAGGAGCAGCGAATTTTAAGTTCGCCGTGTCTACCGGTTCCACCATTCCCGCATGTTCACTTGCCCATGGCCTGGAGATTGCTCTCGATGACCACCAACGCTTTCGGAGAGGCGATCAGCGGCCGACCGTTCAACTGACGCTGACGCATGCGGACGCTCTTCGGAGTGAGACTATCGACCGTCAGAACGCCATCCTGGAACCCGGCATAGGCGCCGTTTCGGCTCCATAGAACCCGGTCGCCCGGTTTAATCTCCTGTCCGATTGCGTCTCGATGTGCCATTCAGGTCTCCTGTCTAGATGAGAGACAGGTACCTGGAGATGATTTTTAGAGTTTGAACGCGGCCGAAGGTGACCCGAAGATCTCGGCATAGAGGGCCTCGCCCTCTTCGGTGAACTCGATCATCGGGGTCGGGTCAAAACGGTCGCCATCATCGAAGTAGACCGGCTCCTCTTCGGTCTCGAACACGAGCCCCTTCTTGATGAGCCCGCGGTACACGCGCATGCCTGGCTCGGCGCCTCCGAGCGGATCAGGAATACTCTTCTCGGGAATGCGCGAGACCAGAAGCCCGCCTCGGATCAGGCGAAACGCTGTTTCTTCAGCTTCCGTGAGTTTCATCATCAGGCTTTCCGAGGGGTTGCTTGCAACTCAGGATATCCCCTGAGCGAAGAAAGGTTCAAGCCATCTTCGAACGACGCAAAGAGGTTAGCTTTACCTTCTAAGGTATTGAGAATGGCTGGTGAGGTAGGATTCGAACCTACATCTGACGGTACCAAAAACCGATGCCTTACCAGTTGGCTACTCACCATCCGTGCCCCTCACTGGGAGCAATATCTACCTACCGCAGGTAGGTTAAGCGCGCGTTTCGAAATCAGCGCTTCTTGTCTTCTTCGAACCTGTACTGGGACAGCATCACCCGCACGTCATCGACGGCCACGCGATGCGACAGATAAAGGTTTGCACAGAAGTAGTAGGGGTAGAGGACCGGCCAGAACATCCAGCGGCGCACCCACTTCTTTGCCTTGTACCGCCCGGGAATGATGACCCTCATGCCAGCGCTCCCTTGCTGATCTTGTATCCGTACGATCCCTTCCCGGAAACGAAGTTCACCCGCTCCAGGAACTCTCCACGGGTCCGGTCCACTTCGATCTGCCACAGGTAATATCGGTGCAGGTAGGCCAGAGGCTTCTGGCCATCTCCGTTTTTCACCACCATCGGAGTGTGGCCGCGATACACGTAGATCGAGACGTCCTCATCCACCTCGCCGCGCGACATCATCAACTCGAGGAGGTCCAGGTCACTTTGGATCAGATTTGCATCCAGAGCATCATTGCCGGCAAGCATCTTGAACGTGCCATGATCCAGACCGCGCCATGCATAGTTGCGGGCCTCCTCAGTCCGGGAAACGCGCCCGGCCACCGAGGTGACAAACCCCTTCTGCTCGAGGACACGGATGGTACTCGGCTGAAAGGCGTACTCTCCCCGCATAATCACCCGAATTTGCGCCGGTGACAGGGCAGGCAAAGGGACCTTCTTGGAAGCGAACTGGAAGTTCTCCTTCTCCAGGCCGCGGAGCGCTCCCACAAGGACCTCAACGGCCTCGCGAAGCTCTGGCTCATCGTCGTCGACGAGCTTGTTGAACAGCAGTAGCTCGCCAGCAAGGCGCTCGATTTGTTTCCCATAGGGGAAGTAGTTCCTGCACTTCGCGCGCATAAGATGGAGCAGATGGTAGGTCCAATTGAAGGCCTCCCGGGCAATCCTGATCTCACCGTCGATGCCGTCGCGTTCCACGACACAAAGCGCATTCGAGAGTTTTTCCTCCAGGTCCGGCGTCTTGGTCGTAAGCAGTTCCATCAGGTCTATCCATATTTTCGACAGAGCCTAACAGCATCACCCAACGCCATCAAGATAAATAAGAATAGATTGAGATCACATCGCCGGGGCGGGGGTAGGGGCCTCGCACGGCATCTCATAGGAGTAACCCATGTCATGCATGAGGAAGTCCTTGCGTTCAAGGAAGTCTCCCGCCGACTTCTCTCTCTCGATTTGCCAATGGAGATACGGGTGCAGGTATGCGACCGGGTCTCTCATGCCGTAGCGCAAGATGCGGACGGGATGGTCCCCAGCAGCCCTAATATGGAGGCCAATTTGCCTCTTTCCGTCAGGGTAGAGCACTGCCTTCAACGTCGCATCGTCAGAGATCACCGGCGCGTCGGGATATTCACTGGCCTGAAGCCGGGCGAGCCGGTAGTCCATGTGGCCCTTCACGTAAGCCCGCCCCTTGTCGGTAAAGTCAGAGTCCACTTCTGCGCGTGCCAGATACCCCTTTCGCTCAAGTGCGCGCAAAGTGCTTTTGGGCGGCTCACGCTTGGCATGGGGATCACAAAGGAACTCATGCTGCCGGTATGCAAGCATGGCGGGTTTCTTGATTTCGGTGTGACGGTCACGCATGAGGAACTCCTGAGGCTGAAGGCAATATAGCGCCAGAACCGCAAGCAAGTGCAACCGCCCGCATTGCCCAACCGATCGACAGCGGCAATGCGGGTTCACTCAGGCGATACCAGACGACAAGCACAAATGGCCCGCTGGTTGGATTTTCGTCTACCGCTTTTCGGCGGCCAGACCAGTGAGCGTCAGGCACAGCTCCGTCGCAACCGCCATGTCCTGCACCGAGATCCATTCCAACGGTCCGTGGATATTCTGCATACCGGTGAAGAGGTTCGGTGTCGGCACTCCCATCTCGGTCAGCCTGGAACCGTCGGTCCCACCGCGAATAGGGATCGACACCGGATCGAACCCTAGCTTGCTGCAGGCGTCGCGGGCGAGGTCGACCGGCGTCATGTCCTCTTCGAGCCAGTACCACATGTTCCGGTACTGCGGGCGGATCTCGCAGGAGATAGTGGCGCGCGGCTCAGTCGCCTGCACGGCCTCGCAAACCTGTTTAAGGAGCGCGCCCTTGGCCTCCAGTCCGTCGCGCTCAAAGTCACGCAGGATCAGTCGGATCTTCATCTCCGAGGAGCCGCCGGTCATGTCGGTGACATGCAAGAAGCCCTCGCGCCCGCTGGTGGTCTCGGGGGTCATCGTGACCTGAGGGAGGGTCTGAACGATCTTCGCCGCAAGATGGGTGGCGTTCACCATCTTGTCCTTGGCAAACCCGGGATGGATCGAGACGCCTGTGACGGTGACCTCAGCGGCGTCGGCCGAGAAGGTCTCGCACTCGATCTCGCCAACCCGTCCGCCGTCGAAGGTATAGGCGAAATCGACGCCAAGGTCCTTCGGCAGGCGCTGAGAGACGCCGCGGCCGATTTCCTCGTCCGGGGTGAAGGCGATGCGGATCGGTCCGTGCGGAAGCTCGGGGTTGGCCAACAGGTGCCGCGCGGCGGTCATGATGATCGCGATCCCGGCCTTGTCATCTGCGCCGAGCAGCGTGGTGCCAGAGGCGGTGATGATGTCGTGCCCCTGCTTCTCAGCGAGGTAAGGAAACTCCTCAGGAGAGAGGCGCAGCGCCGGGTCGTCAGGGAACGTGATCTCGCCGCCATTGTAGCCGTGGATCACGCGGGGTTTCACACCGCTCGCATTGAACTGCGGGGCGGTATCCACATGGGCGAGAAAACCGATGGTAGGCCCAGGGGTGGTGCCGGGGATCGTGGCCAGCACGACTCCATAGTCGGTCAGCTGCACATCCTGTGCCCCGATCTCCCGCAACTCGGTTTCGAGGAGCCGCAGAACGTCGAACTGGATCTCGGTGCTGGGCGAGCTCGGCGAGTCCTCATGACTCTGACTGTCGATCGCCGCGTAGCGGACCAGCCGCTCCTCGAGCTCTTGGTCGAAATCGTGTCGCATCTGCATTCCTGCCTGGTGATAGTCTCCGAGCGGATAGGGGGCTGCCGCAGAGCGAGTGTCAAGGCTGCCGCGAGGGCCGGAGCCTGTCGATCAAGCATGGGCCCGAAACCTGACAGACCGGAATTAGGCTGTTCTCGCGCCGACAAAAAAAGGGAGCCCAACCTGATAGGCGAGCTCCCGTCCTCTTCATATTGCCCAGGCTTCCGTACAGCCCTCGACGCCGAATTTCTTGTCTAGCGCTGGCAACTCGTGAGGGCTCAGCAAGATCACCCCAGTCGTTGCAGCAAGGCGACGAGCACTGGGGGTAAAGCCAGCCGTCGCGAGAACGCCAACTCCCGCGAGGCCATAGTAGCCTTTCCCGGTATAGGCCTCCTGAATTGCCTTGTTGCCGACCGGCGTGTTGTAGCGCTTCACTTGGAGCCCTATTGCAAGCGCTCCCTTACGCGCGACGATGTCGATACCCTGATCATAGCCCTGTTTGGTCACGTCGGCATCCCATCCGAAGTGACGCATCTGCGCTGCACACCAGTGTTCGAACTCGGCCGGGTCAGTCGGGAAGTCCGAGGCATCAAAGCCGCCCTCTCGCGCCTCTCTCTCGACGCGCTCTATCTCGGTTAGCACGTAGTCAAGCACGGCCGGCTCGATGCGATGATAATCGAAGGAGAGCTGGATACTATCCAGGAATTCGATGACGCGGTCGTACCGGTGGTCCGTGACCACGTGACCGTAGTCGTTCTTCTGGATTGCCAGCCTGAGGTTCCGTGAAAGCGCCGCGGAGTGAGCCTCGACATGGCGAGTGAGTTCGCGACGCTTCGAAGAGGTCAGTGACAAGCCCAGGGCGCGAAAGAAGACCACCAGGATCGTGAGATATCCGAAGAAGATCACGGGCAACGCCTGAGTGGTCGCGACAAAGGCTTCCAAAGCGTAGAAGGCGTAGCCAGCGCAGGCCAACGCCAGGAAGGTAAGCCCGCCCAAGATCGTTTCGTACTCTTTCCTCATCGACATCGCCTCGGATCGTTCGCCTTTTGTCGCATGGTAGCCCGAGAAGAACATTCCGGCAACAGAAGACGCGAGCCTCGACGTCTAAGCATTTAGCATCACGCGAGGAATCGTCATGGTACACCCAACCGGCTTCGAACCGGTGTCTCCGCCCTGAGAAAGCGGCGTCCTTGACCACTAGACGATGGGTGCATGTTGGTCGCGATGGCAAGGCGTCACTCCTGCAGCAAGCGGTCATGGGCCGTCGAGCTCGCTAGGCCGTATGGTCGGCCGGACTTCTGCATCGCATCTGGGATCGCGGGACCGCGCTATGTCGGAACCGCTGAATAAATGGAGCGGAAAACGGGGATCGAACCCGCGACCTTCTGCTTGGCAAGCAGATGCTCTCCCTCTGAGCTATTTCCGCAAATGGCGCCATTCCTATGAAAGCAGACGCCGTGCTCGCCCCGGTAATTGACCGGTCGGGGCCTGACCGCCACATGGGCTCCGGATCTCTAAGAGCCTGCTAATCGCCGCTGTTTGCCGGAGGCGCGCTCGCCTCCGAGTTTTGTGTGCTCTCCCGCGCCTTCTCTTGCTGATCACCAGTCTCGAAGAAAAGCGTGAAACCCAAGATCACGACGATCGTGAGCGACAAGAAGAAACCGAGACGGGCCATATTCTCAAGCAGTGATGGGTCATGTTCCCCAACAGCCATGAGGGGGAAGATCGCGCCTGACAGCACAAGGCCGACAGCGATGCCGACGATATGCCTCCTCACGCGTCAGCGCTCCTTGATCCTGAAAATGTTGCCCAGGGGAAAGCTGGTGACCTTCACTTCATCACGAGGCATGATCTCGAAGACGCGGTAGAGGTCATCTGTCACTTCTGGAGCAATCACGCTGATGAAGCGGAGAGGTTCGGAGCTCTTCAGCAAATGGACTTCCGAGATCGTTTCGGCATCCTGCCGCACCACGTCTTCCATCTCTAGCCAAGTCTCATACTTGGAGACATTGACCAGAGGATACTTCACGATTTCCCGCTCGCCGGCGGCTCGTTCGCGCTGAATGCACAGGGTGCCACCTTTGACATAGACGTTCAGGACGCCCGTGGTCATCAATGGTGCCTCCATCACCGTCTGAAACAGTTTCACTTCCATGCTCGTGCCTCCAAAATCGTTGTTATTGGAGGCATAGCGATGCTGGGTTAAATCGCGGTTCAAAGAAGAAGAATAGTTGGTACACCCAACCGGGTTCGAACCGGTGTTTCCGCCTTGAAAGGGCAGCGTCCTTACCACTAGACGATGGGTGCACGACACGCCGCGGGCAGCGTGTGAGCTTGGTGGACCGGACGCGATTTGAACGCGCGACCTCCTACTTGCGAAGCAGGTGCTCTCCCAACTGAGCTACCAGCCCAAACTCTGAAAATTGGTGACCCCGGGAAGGTTCGAACTTCCGACAACCGGCGTGTCGAGCCGGCGCTCTACCGCTGAGCTACAGGGCCAATAGGAGGCTGGACCCGCCTCGAGGGGATCAACAGCAATTTGGTCGCGACCCAGGGGCGCAACTCCCCGGACACGGGCGCTCATGAAACGCCGGTGGCCATTCACTGACGGCCGCGTGCGGACTGTCGACGCCTCCGGAAGACGCCTCACCGCGAACTTGGTGACGATGGAAGGGATTGAACCTTCGACCTCCCACTTATGAGGCGGGCGCTCTTACCATCTGAGCTACATCGTCAAGCCATGGTGGGAAGAGTTGGATTCGAACCAACGTGGAGGGGACCCTCTCCGGAGTTACAATCCGGCGCCTTCAACCAACTCGGCCATCTTCCCAAACTCTGAAATTTGCGCGCCCCAGGCACTCAGAGAAACGGCCGCGGGGCCACTTGTCTGAATGTCTCGGATGCTCTTCTTGAACTGAATGGTATCCGCCCGGCGCTGGGCCTTCATGGTCTTGCCATGGGATCCCGACTTTCTCAGGCGCATGGCGGCCACATGACCATTCCTCGGCGCCAGCCTTGGTTTGCGTTTCGACATCTCGTTCTCCTGTTCGTTGTCGTCAGCAGTAGATGGAGCCCCTAGCAAGACTCGAACTTGCACCTTCCAGATTCGTAATCTGGCGACCTATCCAATTGGACCATAGGGGCATTCTTTGGCGATCGGTGGAAGCGTACTCCACCCGAGCCCGCGGCAAGGCCCATGCCGGTGCGTGACACAGAGCTACATTAGCCGCGCAGCTCCAGGTCCCAACGCTTCCGGGATCGCGAGAGCCCCGAAGGGCCCGTCATGTGGGCGGCCGCGCTATCAACCGCGAGGGGTGCCCCGCGGGTCACGCGAAGTGCCTGCGCTGGTCATGCCATCGTCAGGTCACCGGTCCGCCAGACCGCGGCAACGAGCACCGCAGTCGTCTCTGAATTTACGTTCACCCGAACTATTGAAACAGATCATGAACATGCTAGGTGTAGTGTGTGAGTATGATTGAGTTTATCCAGCGGTTATTGAGCGATGCCGCCTGCCGTTCGTTCTTTGGAGGGCGTCGCTGGCCCGATGGGCCGGTCTGTCCCAAGTATGGTTCAGTTTCAGATCTGGATAATGTCCCTCTTGGCTTCCGAAGGCTCATTGCATGAGTCTGGACGCTGGACCAAATCAAGCGCTGACCGAAGCTGACGTGCTCGCGTCCTTTCCAGCATTGCCTCAGCTCATGCAAGCCCCAGAGGTCGTCAGCCAGGCCGCTGTTTTCAGGATCTATCCCAACAAGCGCCAGAAGGAAGCCTTCCGGCAGTGGATCGGTGCAGGTCGTTGGGTCTGGAACCGATGCGTCGAGATCAACCAGCATCTCTACGACGTGGAGAAGCGCTTTGCTTTCCACGGCGAGCTATCGTCGCTCTTGCCGCAAATGAAGAAAGCCAACGGGCTTGAGTGGCTCGCACAGCCACCAGCCATCCATCTTGTCGATATATGCCGCAGGTTTGATACGGCGCTGAACAAGATCCTCGCCGACCGGCGCAAAATTCGCGCCGGTGGAATGAAGCAGAAGAAGGCCGCGGGCTTTCCGAAGTTCAAGAAGAAGCGCGATAGACAAGGGTCGATTTACCTCGCACCGAGCTGCATCAAACTGATCCGCCGCGAGGCCAGCCCGACTGCCGCCCGGGGGTGGGTCGAACTTCCGAACATGGATCAGACCGAGGTGTGGAAGAAGGAAGTTAAGAGCGGTCCCCGAAAAGGCCAGTTCAACTATTTCGAGAAGAAGCGTCGATACTCGATCCGTATTCGCGGAAGCCGTTGGCCCGAGGGCAAGATCCGCTCTGCCACAATCCGCGAGGACGGGCCGGATGTTTGGGTCATGTCCGTCCAATTCGATGCTCCTCCGCCGAAGCTTCGGCGTCGCGGCGAGGATATACCTGTCCCTGAGCCTGAAGTAGCCGCTCGCGGCTACGATCTTGGTCTGTCGGCCGCGGTGATCGGCTCAGATGGGGAGAAGGTTGCGCCTGGGCGCCACCTGCGCAAGAGCTTGAAGAAGCTCAGGCGCATACAGAGGAAATCCGCTCGTCGCCGTCAGCGGCGCCTGGAGCTATCCACGAAACAAGCAGCAAGACTCCCCCGGTCAAAAGGGGAGCGCCTTGCTTACGAACAAGAAGCGCGTGTGCACCGTCAGGTCCGGCATGCGCGGACCGACTTCTTGCACAAGATCACATCCCGAGCGATAGCCAAGTCGGTGGTGATCTGTGCGGAGGACCTGAACGTCTCCGGTATGAAACAGAACTCGAAACTTGCCCTTTCGATTTCCGACGCCGGAATGGGAGAGCTCCTACGCCAGCTGGACTACAAGGCCAGTAGGAGTGGGAGGCATTTCGTCAAGGTCGACCGCTGGGCACCCAGTTCAAAAACGTGCTCCGCGTGCGATCACAAGCTTGACGAATTGAGCCTCAAGACCCGGAGATGGACGTGTCCATCCTGCGGGTGTGAGCACGACCGAGATGAGAACGCGGCCCTGAACATCCTTCGTTGGGGGCTCGAAGAGGCACTACGGCGCGGCACGCCGGAAGTAACGTCCGGGGAGAGTAGAGCTCTGGCCAGAGGCAAAGGCCTCCGGCGAAACTCCGCTCGAAAGGCTCTTGAAGAAAGAACCGGAAATATCGATACCGACGAAATGAGCTGTCTCAATACCTTGGCGCCTCATGACTCAGTTCAATAATGCCGTTGCCTCCTTGTCGACTTCCCCGAGCAGGGTCGTCAGAACGCTCGAGCTTGGCGACTTCGATTTGCGGGCCGCAAGGCTGTCCGCGCGGATGGTACTCAGGAGTGTCATGATCTTTCCTTTCCTTCTGCTGAGTGAACAAAGCTCCAGGTGATCAGTGATCTCGCGTTCCTCCTTGCGACCTGGGTATTCTGGCGAGCGGGGGCGCGAATGGGCACGCCAGAGCTTCTTGCCTGTCGCTCTCCACTGTCCGGCTACCAAAGGCATTCACCGGATCCCGCTCATTGTTAGGATCACTTGTCAGACGCTTAAGGCGTCGGCGAGATATCCAACCTCGTCATAGACTTGTAGCACCAGCTACTTTGCTCAAGAGCCTCCTCGACGTCTGCTTCACTAGTGTCCTCTGGGAACACGTAATATGCGATGGGGCCCTCCGCCGCGCCTGTCTCGATGGAGTGCGGCTCCGTGCCCAACAACGTCAAATCAGTGGCGCCAACGGATACCTCGTCAACGTCCAACTCAACATCATACTCGATGGAAATTTGCATCTCTCTTACCCTATTTTGAGGACTCGAAAGTGCCCCCATCGATGCACCGTTCAACATGATCTTGGTGGAGCCTGTCGGGCTTGAACCGACGACCTTTGCCGTGCCACGGCAGTGCTCTCCCAACTGAGCTAAGGCCCCATATCTTCTGCCGCGCGAAGCGGCACAAACTTGCTGCCCCATTGGGCGTTCTTTGCGAGTGTTCTGACGTCCTGGCCCTGACAGGACTCGAACCTGCTACCGCTGATCAGGCGGCAAACCCCCGGGGGGGCGACCCCGCAGGACCAGGACGTCAGAACACTCTGAAAAATGGTGGAGCCTGTCGGGATCGAACCGACGCGCGTCTCCTTGCAAAGGAGGTGCTCTCCCGCTGAGCTAAGGCCCCAGACTGCCGGTAAGGGCAGGTGTCGAACTCGCCACCGGCTCCTGGGCGCCGACGGCGAAACTTGGTGGACCGAGAAGGATTTGAACCCTCGACCTCCGCTTCCGCAAAGCGATGCTCTCTCCACTGAGCTACCGATCCATACTTGGTTGCCGCTGGGCTCAGCCGGTCAGGCGATCCTCAGAGGCGGAATTGGTCGCAGGGCACGGACGGTAATGAGCCGCCTCTCCGGAGTTTGCTGGCCGCCCTGCTAAGCTCTAATATCGAGACGTCTTCCGGGTCATGACTCCCAGTCCACGTTCGAGTTCAAGCTATCTCGATGTCTTGGTTGCGGGAGAAGGATTTGAACCTTCGGCTTTCAGGTTATGAGCCTAACGAGCTACCAGACTGCTCCATCCCGCCATTATTTCGTGACCCGCATCTTGGCCGCGGGCCGGAGCCATCAGCAGGACCAGACAAGGCGTCGGTCAACTGCATATTCTGAATTCCGTCCTTGGCGGAGCAGGGCTCGACGCCAAGGGAAGATGGTGGACGAGAGAGGGATCGAACCTCTGACGCGCTGGGCTTCAACCAACCGCTCTACCGCTGAGCTACTCATCCATCGTGTTGTGCGATCTCGGCAAAATGGTTGCGGGAGAAGGATTTGAACCTCCGACCTCGAGATTATGAGTCTCGTGAGCTACCGGACTGCTCTATCCCGCCACAGGCGAGATCGCACATCTTGGAAGTGACGGGTGGAATTGAACCACCGACCCCCGAGTTATCAGCTCGGTGCTCTTACCGCTGAGCTACGCCACCATGTTCTGAAATTCTTGCGCGGAGCGGTTCGGGCGCTACTCCGAACTCCCAGCTGGCCTCGCACCAGTGATACGCTTGTATAGGGGCCGCACTGAAAACAGGCACACTGGACATAAGCCTGGCGTGGATGCTCCCACGCTTTCCGCTCCGCTATCCTTAATAGGTCACATCGCAACCCATTGGAAGGATAAATTGCATCCGCATCATGGAGTAGGCACGCTTTCGGCCGGCACGATGCTGATGCCATAGTCTTCAGCTTCGACCAGGTAGTCGCCTGGCTTTCGCTGAATGCGTTCGACGTCCCACTCACGCCACTTGAGCGTCCAGAAGGAGCCTTCCATGAAATCGACCTCAGACTGTCCGCCCGGGATCTTCTTGAAGGCGATCTGCGCATCCTCTGGCAAATCCTTCACCCGGTCTCCTTCACGGATCCGGTAGAAGGCCTTCATCCCGATGAGGAAGTCATAGCCCCTCAGATCGTTGTCGTCTTCCTGTGTCCCATTGTTTTGGTTCCTTTCTGCATGGGGGAGCCCTGTGTCACCGGGCAGGCGATTTGGTGATGCTGGGTTGGATTTGAACCAGCGACACTCGGATTATGAGCCCGATGCTCTACCTGACTGAGCTACCGCATCGAAATGCCCCTCCGTGATTATCGGGCTCACGGAGGCAAGCCCACGGAACAGCCGTGAGGCTGAACGGAAGCCGGTCAAGCCGGCCGAAACTGAATATCCTGTCGCCCTACCGAATGGAGAGCTCAAGCTTGAATGGCGTCGTGCCGACCGAACGATACATATGCCCGACCCGAAGCTCTTGGGTGCCGCGCTGAGTTTTCCATGTGTACTCCGACTGGAGGCAATCAACTTCGCCAATGACAACGAGGCAAAGATCACCAATGGGCTCCGCTATGATCCGGGCGGTGGCTGTTTGTCCAGCGCCAGCGCCGAACCGAAAGCAGGCCACCCCATCTTCGACCACGTTTCCCGACACGACGCCGGAGGAAGCCCCCGGCGCAAAACGAATTTCAGGGCAGCTCTGGGCGTAAGCACCAGTAGCGATCATTCCTGCGCAGAGCAGGCCTACGAATTTGAGCATCGAATATCTCCTGAAAATGTCAGGGCAGGGTATTCGATTTCAGAGATTCTCGGAAGCTTCCGCTTCGAGATAAATGGTGCGGATGACAAGATTCGAACTTGCCCGCCCGAAGGCATCAGTACCTGAAACTGACGCGTCTACCAACTTCGCCACATCCGCACGTTCTTTGGTGGACAGGGCGAGGAATTGAACCTGCGACGCGATGGCTTTCAGCTATCCGCTCTACCGTCTGAGCTACCTGTCCAAAATCTATGGGCCACTGACAAATCCCGTGTCGAACGTGGCCTCGAGTTCATCGATTGCATCGATAAGCTCGCTCATTTCATCTTCGTTGCCGTCAGTCCTGGCAACGTACTCCAAATGCTTAACCAAGTTGAGCCGATCCATTGGCTCCCGATCCAGGTTATATTCCGGGCGCACCTGGCATAGGAGGAGGCCACTATGGTGAGGGAACATGTAGGCAATTCTTTCGAGGGCCTCGAAGAGCTCCACTCCCGGCCCATCAGGGCCGCCGCTCGAGGTGACCACCCAGTCGATCTCCTGGCCGTCCTGCATCTCAGCAACCCGCCATTCGATGGCCTCTGAATAGCTCGTTGGCTCACCGTCACGCGTCACAGGCGTGATGAGGATACAATCCCTGAAGGCAGGGCCGGGGGCACTGTTACCACTCATGTTCAGAAGTACCCCGGTTGGACGCGGCTCTTGGCGATCTCCAGAACCGACCTGATTTCCTCCAGTGGGGGATCGATCGATGTGTCCTCGAGGATGTAGGGAACGAGTTCGCCGATCATCTCGGTGGCCTCGAAGGGCCCGATGACTTGGTCTTCGCCGTTCTCAAGCGACCGCATGGTCACCTTCATGTCTGCCTCTGGGTGATCACGGAACGCCTCCTCGACGCAATCATCGATCGGTATCTCCAGGGTCGCCCTGTAGGAGGTCTCAACCGTGTTGTCGGCGCCGATCGCCATCACGATCCAAGAGTTGGCCTCGGTATAGCTGCCGCCGACTTCGCCATGCTCGTTGACCGGTGAAATCTGAATGTGGGTGACCTGCTGGCACTTCTTACGCTCTTCCATGACTGTCTCCTGTGTGGCTAAGGAGAAGTTGTCTGCCCGATGCAAGTCTCGAGACTCCAAAGCATGCCTCGCAGAAGAAAATGGCGCGATTGACGGGACTTGAACCCGCGGCCCCCGGCGTGACAGGCCGGTGCTCTGACCAACTGAGCTACAACCGCGAACTGATTGGAGAAAGGGGTGCCCCTTTGTCAAATCAGTCCTGCTACCCTTTCAGGTCTGTGAGGTAGCGAAGCGCTTCCTCGCGTTTGGGAAACGTCCTCGTTCCCTGCCGGGACGTGACCATGACCATCTGCCCGTAGGCCCGCACGAGACCAAACCCTGGGAAGCGTCCGTTCCCGAGGTTCCGCGTGTTCCACCGTGTCCGGCGGCGAGGCGGCTCGCTGTAGTCATGCTCGATCCCGAGGATCCGAGAGCACTCATCGTAGAATTTCTTGTCGTCTTCGCGAATGTTGCGATCTCCTTTGTTGTTGGTAGCCCGTAGGGGAGTCGAACCCCTCTCTCTAGGTTGAAAACCTAACGTCCTAACCGATAGACGAACGGGCCATTCTGCCGGCCGCTGCCCGGCACTCACTACTTGACTTTTATAGTCCTGACCGTGAGCTGGTGCTACGCGGAGCATTTCTGATCTTTTCCGAGCGACATGCCTCAAGGGCGCTCGACCTGGCGTCAATGATTTACGACCTTTGATCTCACCTCCCGGAACGGTCATGCGGGCGGCCAGGATTTTTCCTTGGCTGGGGCGGTAGGATTCGAACCTACGGTGCGCGGTACCAAAAACCGGTGCCTTACCACTTGGCTACGCCCCAACTATTCTTTTTCTGCAATCTCCCGAATGCGCTTGGCAGCGGCGTGAAGCAGTTCGGGGCGCGTATCGCCCATCCGCTTCGTCTGTGCAACATCTTTTTCGATGCGCTCGGCTTCACGCTCCAAGCACTCGATGATCTCCGCGTCGGTGATCGGGTGCATTGCTCGGTTGATCGCCATCAGTCTACCTCTCTGATTTCTGTCTTGGTGCCGCCAGCAGGTATCGAACCCGCGACCTCGCCCATACCACGGGCGCGCTCTACCAACTGAGCTACGACGGCAAATTCTTGGTTAATCCGGTCTCTTTCAGGGAGACCTGACTTGCATCATCCTCCTCGTCCGGTGCGGTAAGCATGGCATAGCGGTTCTCATCCAAAATGGCATGCCAAAGCAGCCACAAGATCGTGTCGGCCGCCCGCGGGCACTTTTCCAGCGCCTCCTCGTAGACGCTCTTCAGGGTAATCGGGTGGACGGCCTCATGTTTTCTGACCGTCACCTTCTCCTTGGTCATCTTGCCATCCAAGACGAACTCAAGCCGCTCTCGATACCGCTTTGCGGTGTCCTTGTGCTCGGCATGAGCGTTCCATTCGAGGCTCACGCCCGCTGATCCTCCGTGTGAGCCACGCCGCCGAAGTTCATCCGGTTGTAGTAGGCCTTGAGGTATTCCTCGTCGTCGGTCTTCACCGCGTAGGAGGCGAAGATGCGCCCCATCAGGAAGCCGCGACTGTCGACCTTCGTCACTTCCGACCAGTGATGGCCAAAGACCGGAAATTGGTCATCGAAGTACTGCTCAAGCGCGTACATACGCTGCTGGCCATCGACGAGCAGCCCGTCCAGCTCCGGCGCGTCGTGGAACATGTTGTAGCTGTAGCTTCCGAGAGGGAGACCAAGCCAGGCGCTCTGAATGAAAGCAATGGACTGCTCGCGGCTCCAAACCAGCGGGCGCTGCCATTCGGGAATCTTGAACCCCATGATCATCCGCAGACCTGTCGGATTGGGGAACTCGTGGTTGTCACGAAACCCTTTCGACTGCCTGAGGATGGAGTTGTGATGATCCCCGAGATGCATCTTTTCGGGCATCAGCCGGTCTGCCATAGCTTATCCTTTATTCTTTCGAGAAATCTATCAGAAGAATAGTCGCATGACAACATAAAGAATAGATTGGCGGCCCGTTAGCAGCCACGGATTGGACCCCGCAGCGTTTCACCCGCAGCCCTCAAAGAGCGCTGCGATTTGTTATCCCGCCACGGGCCAACGGCGGCTGTAGGCACGAGCGCTGCAGGAAAGGATCCAACGACCGTGCGTTATGGAGGTACAGGGCGGAGTTGAACCGCCTCCCTTACGGGGCCTGGGATTTGCAATCCCGCACGTTACCGTTCCGTCACTGTACCAATTTCATGGAGAACCGGGTGGGATTCGAACCCACGATGAGCTTTCGCTTGGAGATTAAGAGTCTCCCCCCTTCGACCAACTCTGGGCACCGGTTCATCTTGTGTCTTCAGCTTGCCTTCGCCAGCGCCCCTGCGAGCACTGGGCCACCTCCAGCCCCGAGTTCACTGAAAGCCGGCATGACATCAATCAGCGCGGCCCCACTGGGGAGAGGCGAGGAGGTCTCGCCACGCTTGTAGGCTGATGCCAGCGCTTCAACGAGGCTGCCTGCTTCACCGCCTTCTTCGAGAGCCAACCGAATGACCTCATCAATGTCGAGATCGACAAAGGTGATACTCTCGGTGTCGAACAAACTCCGTGCGTCTTCTTCCGAGCTGCCGCGTGGCGGCCAATCAGAGAGGCGCGTCCTGGTGGCAAGCGTCTCGAAGGAGATCAGCACTGCCTTCGTCTGCTCGAGGTTCATTTCAAGGGAGACGGCTGCCCGGAGAGCCGCGGCAAAGGTCTGGAGGCTACGCTTCGTGACCTGCGAGAGGTCTTCGCGCTGCATGAGGTCCGACGCAGTGCCGGCGATTTCAGAGACTTGCGAGTGCAGCCACTTGAGCATGAAACGGTCCTTCATCTCCTCGGGCATTGCCCCGGTGACGAACAGCCTTCCGGCTAGATCGAGGTTCAGTTCCGACAGTGCGTCCATCATCAATCTCCTTTCCTTAAACGATGGCAGACCCGGCCAGAATCGAACTGGCGTCAATCGATTAAAAGTCGATTGATAAACCACTCAGCTACGGGTCCACATTAGAATGACACTTGCGAAAGGGCCCGGCCTTATTCCCTCACGAAAGGGTCATTTATTTCATGTTCAATTCACTCGATGACAAAATTTTATATTCAGCAATGGCGGCTTCAAGGGGAATCGAACCCCTGTTATCCGGCTGACAACCGGGTGTAATATCCACTATACGATGAAGCCTCCTGCTATTCAGTGGGAGGGACCGGATTGCCCCTCCCACCAAACGCTTGCTGGAGCGACCGGGGTTGGTAAGACCCCGGTCTCCAGCCATCGGTATCCACGCCCAAGCGGTGCGCTACGTTCCCTCCGGACCACAACCCAATCTCCAGCATTCGCAGTATATGGCGAACCACGAGGATTTTGCCTCGTGTATCGGTTGTGGCTCACCCGACCTTCGGGTGACTATCCATACGCTTCGGAAGCCGCCAGTGGCGCTTTCAGGACCTATGTGTCCCAGATCAGCTACTCACGGTAACTGACTGATTAGAAACGAAGAAGCCCCTCGCTGGGGACCAGGAGGGGCTTCTTCCGAAGAACGTCGATGTGCGCGTTTCTACGACATCGATACCCCAACTGGTTTTTGAATCTCATAGCCAAAGCCAAGCTTCTGCCATGCGCGATCCGCCGCACAGACGACCGCTTCCAACATCCGCACGCAATCGAGCATGCAGGCGCGGATGGCGGTGGCCATCTGAGCAAGCTTATGTTCGATACGGTGGGTCATTGAAGTCGTCTCTCCAGTCTCAGTGTTTCTGTGTTGAGGAGAACTTAGATTCCGAATGCGCACAATGCAAGGATAAATTCGAAAAAAGTTCGATATTTTTTGAGTACCCTTATTTTGTTGGGGATAAGGGCACTCAGAGTTTGTTATTCAGCCTAGTTGAGGTCCGCATTTCTCTGAAATCTTCAAGGCGTCAGCATCGGAATGATGTGGACCCTCTCTGGCTCCCAGGTTCCATCCGGGTCGTTCTCAAACATCGGGTGGAAGACAACGTTCTCGTAGTTTTCAGGATCGGGCCAGTCCGGTTCAGGCGTCACCGACTCCAGTTGCGGGCATTCGACCTCAATGATCTCGAAGTCATCAGGATCACCTTCGCCGTCCCAGCCACCCCGCGCGATGTAGTCTTCCGCTGCTGCCAGGTCATCGAAGAGATAGACGCCGAACCCGACATCGCCGTGTCCGCCTCGGAAGCCTTCAATGAGGATACTCTGCAAGTCTTCCTCGTGGGTCACGTGATAGTAGGTCTCGATGGGCCCGGTGTCGTTGGCGGCGGCCCGTACTGGCGTTGCATCCGCTTCCATTTGAGCGACTGTCTTCTGCTCTTCAAGGACCAGAGCGAGTTCAGCGAGCACGTCGTCTCCGATCTCACTTGCCTGATTGACGAAACGCAAGGCATGCCGCCGCCTCGCGTAGGCACTGCTCTCTGCGAGCCTGGCTTCTCTTGTGGATGTGTCAAGAGCGGCGCGTGTTTCGAGGGCGGTCACAAGAAGCTTGTCATCTTGGATGTCCAAAGCGGACGCGCTGACCCTCTGATCCGCTAGCGAAATGCTAAAATCATTCAGCGGATCGCTTGCCGCCGTGAGTGCATACCCGTTCTCCAGAGAGTGCAACGTTACAGTGAAATAGGGATCGCGTCGAAGATCTTCAGCATAGAGTTGCGCGGTGTTCATGTCGTCGTGAATGGCAAGCTCCAGGTGGCCCACTCCGGATAGCCCTGCTTCCTTGCATGCTTCCAAGTTCTCGCCCGTTACGCAGACCAAACCTCCGAGCCCCGCACCCTCAATCGTGAGACTATGCTGCGCAGAACGGTCGAAGCTGAGCCGATCAATCGGTCTGCTGTGAGCCCCGAATCCAAAGCCGTCGTCTAGCGCCCAGATCAAGGGGATAACGGTTGCCGGCTCAAAGTACATTCTGGTCATGGTCGATCCTCATGGTTTGAGGCAGAGGTGCCGATCAGACGGCAAGCGACAACGCTTAAATGCGAAGCATTGGCTCCGGCCTTTCGACGCCCACCAGGACCCGAACCTCGCGCACACCGTAGTCGAGCCAGGCCACCACGCAGCGGTGCCAGCCGTCTAGGGTCAGGATGCATTGATTTCGCAGGAACGGCATGATTCACGGCTTTGAAAACGGAGCGGTGACATGAGCGATCTCTTCTGGCTGACCGACGAGCAGATTGCACGCCTGGCCCCTTTCTTCCCTAAGCCTCATGGTAAGCCTCGGGTCGATGACAGGCGGGTTTTGAGCGGGATTATCTTCATCAATCGTAATGGCTTGCGTTGGCGAGATGCTCCGAAGGAGTATGGTCCGCATAAGACGCTTTACAGCCGGTGGAAGAGGTGGAGCGAGAAAGGCATCTTCGCGCGGATGATGGCAGGTCTGGCCGCTGAGCACGGTGAAGAGAAGACCGTGATGATCGACGCGACATATCTCAAGGCCCATCGAACGGCGACCAGCATGGCCGCCAAAAAGGGGGGTGTGGTCGTCTGATCGGTCGAACCAAAGGCGGCATGAACACCAAGCTGCACGCCATCTGCGACAGTCAGGGGCGACCGATCGACTTGTTCGTCACCGCCGGACAGGTCAGCGATTACATCGGCGCGCGCGCATTGCTCAGCGGCCTGCCAAATGTCAAATGGCTGCTCGGGGATCGTGGCTATGACGCCGACTGGTTCAGAGAAGCGTTGCAGGACAAGGGGATACGCGCCTGCATCCCGGGCCGAAAGAAACGCAAGGAGCCGGTCAAATACGACAAACGCCGATACAAGCGGCGCAATCGCATCGAGATCATGTTCGGAAGGCTCAAGGACTGGAGGCGTGTGGCCACCCGATATGACCGGTGCCCGAAGGTCTTCCTTTCGGCCGTCGCCCTAGCCGCCCTCGTCATCTACTGGTTATGAATCCTGACCCTAGAGGACGCAAGTCCGCTCCGTTCATCTTGGCTATGACAGGGCAGGATGAGAGCGCAGCTTCTGGGCCGCCCATGTCTCCCATCCAGGTCCGCACGGACGCCCAGCGCGCCGCGGCGTCCGCATCGCTCTCTCCGGACAGCGTGAGCCGATCATCAATGTCAAAGAGGTTGTACATATCGAGGATGTCGAGGGTCACCAGGTGCCAATCGAGGCCTTCGATCTCATCTGGTTCCGCGATGAACTCAAGGTCCGGCGCGGCCTTGCAGGGGTCGTTGACCGGGTCACCACTCAGAACATCCCGGTCAAAGGTCTTTCGAGGAAGGGAGTAGGCCGCGCTGGCCATCGCCCTATCCATGGATCACATACCCGCGGCCGGAACCTCAGGCTCTTCCTCTATGGTTAGGTCGCTGAGGCGTTCCATAGCGTGATCCTCAACGTCACTCATGAACATCGAGTTCTCGTACTTGGACGCGGCTTGCCTGAGAGCCGCATGCGCAGCCGCATCGTTCTTGAACTCGATCTCGTGAGTCTCCGCAAGGGTGGTAAGGTCCTGGCTGCAGAAGCTGACATAGGCTCCCGGGAAACTCTCGAGGTCGACCTGAAGCTGCTGAATGGCGTGGGCTGGCATGTGCAGAGCCATCTCGGCGATCGAAGACGCCCAGGCCCGGGTTTGCCTCTCCATTTCCAACTCGTCCGTGCTCTGCATGGTCAGCATCTGCTTGTGGTCCAAGTCCCAGCTTGCATGGACTTCATCAGATGGAACTCCTGCGGTCCTTGCTGCCCGGCGCTTATCCTCGAAGATCAGCTCGAAGGCGCTGTCAGGGTTCTTGCGCATGACGACACCATGCCCGCTCGGCAACTTGATCGCCTCGGCCAGATCTGGGTTCAGTTCCCCAGTGGCCTGCCACGCCATCTCGATCGCATCCGCTTCCTCTACGGTATCTGTGAGCCAGATGAGAACCGACCCCTCGTACTCCATGCCCTCCGCCAAGAGCTTGAGGTAGTTGTCACTGTTGACCGGCGTTCCTTCGCCCCCATGGTCGCTCAGTGATACTGAACCACCGTCTTCGCTTAGAAAGAAGAAGAGGGGCACCACGATGTGATTGATTGGCTGTTCCACTAAATATTCCTGTTTCGATTGAGTTATGGCGTCGGATCGGTGGCCTTACATGCCCATGGCCATGGCGCGGCCCGAGAGCTCCATCTCCTGCTCCTCGACGAGGTCCGCGGAGGCAGTGCGGAGTGCATCGAGTGCCTCGGACCCCACATCGTTCGCCATCTCAGCCAGCCGCCGGCCGAAACGATCGAGGTACACTTCGAGCTCCTCGTCGGTGTAGACCGCCTTGCTGAACTCCTCGCTGGTCATCTTCCAGCTCGGTACAGAGCGATCCGCGTCCATGCCGTATTCGGAGGCCGGCTTGCGGTAGTCGGTGAGACTGATACCGAACTCCTGGGACTGGTCGCACATCAAGACCATGCCGAAGCCCCTCGGGTCCTTGTAGACATCGGTATATTTCTTCGCGACATCCCGCAGCCCCATGTGAACTGCCGCCGCCTCTTCGTAGGTATCCATCACGAACACATCGATTTTGCCCACCTTGTCGAGCCCGATCGCCATCAACCCATGAATGTTGTCGGAGAGAACGGGATAGACGCCGCTTGGCGCCTTTTCACGATCGAGCGTGATCGAGCCGATGCCCGGCCGGGAACGATCCCTCTTGTTCTCCGGGATGTAGTACAGCTTGATGAAGTTCTTGATCTTTTCAGCCATGATTTGGACCTCCTGTTTCCCCGCAGATGTGGAGGAACATGCAACTGAGAACCCCGGCTGCAGGAGCGCTTAATCCTTGTTTAGGTGTCGAAGGGTATGGTCGGCTTCGAAATCCAAGAGAGATCAGAAACCAGACATGGAACGTCACATCATCACCGCTGGCTACGGCAGGGCAGGGACCACTCTTTTCTACAATATGCTCAGGCACACCCTGAAGGGGGACTTCAATCTTCCTGAAAAGGAAGTCCCGGCCGCCCAGTGGATCAGGAAACCCGGCAACTATGCGACCAAGCGCCCGCTTGACATCTTCGACATCCCGAACATCCTGAAAATCAACGCCGGCCGGAAGAAGGTTGACCTGATCATCTCCCTGCGCGATCCGCGAGACATTCTGACCAGCTTCCACAAGAGCGTTCCGGATGACTACTTCGTCTCCGCCGACTTCTGCTATTTCGCACCGGAGGGCAGGGTGCCCACAAAGACCGCGCCAGGCATCCTGCAGACCCAGCATGCGATCGCAACCATCGCCATGTCTGGCCTCTTTCCGCAGGGCGTCTTCCTGCTCAAGTACGAGGACCTGATCGACAACCCGGAGTTGGTGAAGAACAAGCTCGCAGAAGGGCTCAACCTCAGGTTCGAGGGCAAGTTTTCTGACTTTCACAAGCAGGCGATCCCGCAAGACCTGCAGCGCGCCCTGAACGGCGTCCGGCCAGTCGAGAAGACCGCCGCTCCGAAGTGGCAGAAGCCCGAACATCGAGAGCGCATCATCGACCAGTTCACACGGTTTCCCGAACTGCACGACGTGCTGATCGCTCTGGGCTACGAGGAAGACGCATCCTGGTTCGAAGAGTTCAAGGCCGCGGCCTGACGCCGCCGGGCGCCCCAGGCATCAAGGGGCGCCTTCACTCATCTTCCAGAGCTCTAACCGCCTCGAGAGCTCGGGAACCTGTTTCATATCGAGGCCTCCAGGTGTGACCACACGCGCATTCAGCAGAGAACTTGCCCAGCGCGTCGCCACCTCCCGGTCTTCGCTCAATGGCCACACCACCGCTCACGGTGATCACGTCCGTGACCAGGAAGTGCTCGAAGATCGACAGGTCCCCGCCACCGCATTTCGGGCAGCGGAAGGGCCGCTGTGACGTCTTGGGATCGTCTGCCATCAGGAGCGACCTTCCGCGATACTGTACAGGCCGAGTGACTGGGCCCTCTGAAGAGCCCTGGACCTGATTACGCCGTAGTGCACCGCCACGAATGCGAGATCGCCTCCCAACCGCTTCCACACATCCGGAAACTCATCTCGTGGCATGAGGAACTCCGCTGCGAAGCAGTCAGCTTCGCAGCCCGCCCGACGATAAAGGTCGTCCTCTATCCAGCCACGGGGCACCGAGATTGGCCTATCGGAGAGGTGCATCGCCAGATGACCGAGCACCCGCGCCAACGTAAAGTTGTCGTGGTCCACGGTCGTGTTCGGTGAGAGGCTGATCTCGAAGTCCTTGTGGCTCTCTGCCTTGAGGAGATTGGTGTCGTAGACATACGAGATCTTGCCTCCCAGCTCCCGAAGATCGCTTTTCAGAGAGTGCGCTGCAGGGCTGCCGCCATGGCCCATCACTGTGCGGGCTTCAGCGGCAAAGCTCTCAACACTGTCCTTGGACCAATTCACGGGCCTGGGCATCTCGTAGGCTGTCATCTAGATGTGACCGCCCGCAAGACCATCAAGCAGCCAACGAACACGAAACGCGCAGCGCCATCGGTCCGAGATGTAGCATAGATCGACCTCGACTTCCCCGTCGTACCCATAGGTATCGACACCAGCACGATAGTCACCATTCGCCTTGGCAAGGCGCCGCCACTCTCGCTCCATGCGCTTCCTGAGGCGAGGGGTGAAGAGCGCACTCGAGCCGCCCTCCAGGCGATGATAGATCGCTTCAGTGACGGCGCGCTTGAACTTGGTTGGTCTCATGTTCAGGAACTTTCCTTGATGGGCTTCGTGATGAACGGCGGCCAGACATCGGAGCCATGCTGGTGATCGTCCAAGATCCACTCGTCGTCAGCCTGCATCTTGGGGAACCGGCCATGCCATTTCCCGCTGTAGCACTCGGAGCACCTGACCTCCTCGCGTCTCTTGGCGTTCCAGAAGAAGCCGGTGGCAGTGTTCTCGACCACGTTGCAGTGCGGACAAGCAAATAGGGACATATTCGGCTCCTTACGCGACAGGGCGCCAGAAATCGGGCGGATCGACCGGCAGGTTGGTGTCAGCATTGCTGCTCATCCCCGTAGCCCAGCCCGGAGGCTGCCCGCCAACACGGTTGCCTCCCATGCACACTGGTCGCTCCGACCACACAATGTAGTCCATGAAAATCTGGTTGCCTTCCTGGTAGCCCGCTTCGATCTCATCACCATTGCGAGGTGCGTTCTCGACGTCATCCCGCCAGGGGCGCTCGTCCGGTTCCTGCAGAGCCAAGTTTAGTTCTCCGTTGAGTTCGTTCTATTCTTAATTAATGCTCCCAAGATGTCAACAAACCATCGCTTTAAGAATAGATTGCGCCGAGCTTCAGATGCGCCGCTTTAGCTGGAATGCTGATCGGCCAGGTGATCTCTGGTCTTTGCGATGAGCATCGTTGAATAGCCAACGACATCTGGCAAAGACACTCGAGACACATCGTCAGCGGCGCTGGCATCCGATCGCTCTCGCTCATCCCACCCCGGGAGGCTCTCCAAGAAGTTTTTGATCGCTGGGTTTTGCGAAGCGGCCGCAATCATGTCCTCAAACATAGTGGAACCCTCAAAATCGACGTTGCTTCCCTGAAGACAGTCGATGAGCTCCACAGCACGCTTATACCCGATTTCGCCATTCGCATCTGCCGCACCAAGCAGGTATGCGCGCACCTCGGCACTGAGGAAAGCGGGCCGATGGAGGTCCCGCAAGTGATAGTGCTTGGCAGTATTTATCGCGCACTGCAGATAGCTGATGTGATCCCGAGCCGCCTTCAAAAAGCTGCCGGGCCACCCAGGAAGTGTTTCCAGAAATGCTTTGATTGCCGCTTTCGAAGACGCCGCAGCCGTCATGTCGTCAAGAAGGGTAGGGCTCGCATAGTCGATATCCGTGCCCTCTAGGCAATCCAGAAGCATGACCGAGCGCCTTGCCCACATATCATTGTCGCCTTGAGACTCTGCCATCAGGGCGCGGAGTTCTACTCTTTCCATTACTCGTTCTATCTTTTGTGACAGAGCGAGTATGGGGTCAGAAGGTTTCAGCGGAGTGTGAAACTGCGCCCCTTAAGGCATGGGGCTCAAGACCGGCTCTTTTTAAGAGGCTCAGAAGAGGCCCCTCATTGCGGTGCGCTGGCGTGCTCCGCAGCCTTCACGAGGTCCATCTGAAGGTAGCCAACCGACTCTTGAGCAGCCACGTGTTCGATGTTTGGCCAGAACGGAACCGTCTTCAGGAAGGCTTTGATATTTTCGTTGCGCTCAGCCTCTTTCGTCATGTCTGCGAGCAGAGTTGAGCTGGCGAAATCGATGTCTGTCCCGTCGAGGCTGTCTAAGAGCATGAGTGTCCGGTCTCTCATCAGCGTCTGTTCAGACGGGTCCTTAGTCAGTTCGTGTCTAATTCTCGCGCGATCCATGTGGAGTTCTCCTGCTGCCATGCCCTCGACATGACGCCCAAAAGTTTCAGGATCCTTTGTCTTGGCCGCCACTCAAGACAATCAACAGCGCGATCAAATGGCTCGGGGCGCTAGGCCCTCATCCTGCAATGCCTCGTCGGGTTCTACACGCAATTCGGGAGGAATGCGCGTGAGAACGCCTGGATGAGAGCGCTGGGCGTCTCGAATGGAGTTAGCGAGGTAGAGCAGGCCATCATCCATCACCGTACTAAGCTCGAGCTCTTTGCCCTCGTCAGCCGCATACTTGACGGCCTGCTCGAAAAGCTTCCGCCCGATACCCTGATTTCGGAACTCCGTGTCGACGGTCACGTAGGGAAGCCAGAGCTGCAGGTCTTGGTAGGGGTTCTGCTGCACGGCGGCGATCCCTACAACCTTTTCATTGCCTGACACAGCCACGAAGTGCAGATGATTGGACATGTAGTTGGCGTAGAAGTACTTCAGACGTTCTTCGATGTCAGCATGATGGGCTTGGAAGGCATATCGCGAGCCGAACTCGTCTCCAAAGATCTGCTCATATCTGATTTCAGCGACCGCCTCGGTCATTCCAGCACTCCATTGATCAGCAATAACTTGCACGCGCCGACGCCTGCCACAAGCTGTTACCGCGGTAACAGCTGACGCCAGTTTACAAGATGTGGTGGCAGGCATACTCTCAAGCTCAATGAGCAGTGCAGTCGAACAGATATTCGGAGATCTCCACCCGGACGCTTTCAAGCTGTTCTCCGGGTCGGCGAGACATTTCTACGCGAAGCTCCTTGAGCACCTCTCCGATGAGCTGTTCGAGGATGCGGGCCTTTCGGCCCGCGGCCAAGTGATTGACGCCATCAAGGAGTTCTGCCGCCGGCACGAAGGGCTCGACCCAGAAGCGAAGACCGACATTGGGGTGAGGGCCAATATGACCTACGCCCGGCTTCTCGAGACCGGGTGGCTCCTCGAACAGCGCAGCGGCTTCCAGCGATTCACCGACATCGACCCCACGGCCAGGCTGCTCCTCGACTTCCTGCTTGACGTGAAGTTTGGGCGCCTGCGCTCCTACGGCGGGGAGGTCATCAATGTGCTCGCGCTCATCGAGAGCGTCGAGAGAGACCCGCAGAACCGCTCGGAGGCCCTCAGGGGCGCCGCCAAGGCGTCTCGAGGTTTCCTGAACCACCTCCGGGGCCTGAGCGCCAACATGCGCAAGGCAGAGGAGCTGATCGCCACCAGGGCCTCCTTCGCGGACCTCTTCGAGAGCTTCTTCACCGATTACGTCCAGGCCCACCTCATCTCGGACTACAAGCAGCTCCACACTCGAGCGAACCCATTCAGATTCAGAGTCCGTATCCTCGGCATCGCCCGCCGCATTCTCGAAGACGATTTCAGGATCGATGAGATCGCCGCTGCCTACCAGCGGGAAGGCAAGTCAGAAGACGCGACCGCCGCACGCCGAATGGTGATCGAAGATCTACGGACAATACTGCGTGTTTTCAGTGGCATTGATGACTATCTTGATGTGATTGAGGACACCAATCGCCGGGTCGAGACGAAGATCCGGAACACGATCCGCTTCCTCGACACCATGCGCGAGAGCAACACTGAGGTCTTGGAGCGAGTGCTCAGGTCCGCAGCAGCGCATGCGCTCGATGAAGGCTTCCCAAGCGATGGAACAACGGGCTCCTCGCTCCCATCTGGCTCAACGCACCTCTTCACAGCGAACAGCAAGCGTCCCGAGATCAAGCCGACGACGATCCAACGTCCGCAGAAGTCCGAGGCGCAGCGGGCCCATGAGGCCGCGATCATTGCGTACCGGGCCAGGAGCCAAGTGCAGCCTGATCAGGTCGACGCCTACCTGCGAGCCAACGTCGAAGGCCGGGGGGCTGTTGAAGGCCGTGAACTGCCGATCACTTCCCTCGATGACTTCTTCGTCTTCGAACGGCTGAGATCGCTCAACTATCTCGGCGGCCGCCTGTCGAAGGACTGGGAGATTTCAGAATGTCCCGGCACCGTTGAAAACGACTGGATCACCTGCAGAAACTTCCTGATCCGTCCGCGCGGACAGCAACAAAGGGTGCACTGATGGAACTTCGTGAGTTCGCGCAAATCCTCGACAAGGCCGACGATCCGGACGCGCTGAGTGATGCCATCCGCATCGCCATTCAGGCGCTAATGTTCCACCAGGTCATCTACGACGACACCCACTCGGTGCCATCGTCCGCGGTGCAGGCCATCAAGGACCACAGGAGCTTCTTTGAGCGCTACTTTGCCGTGGCGGGCTATGATCTCGAGATGGACGCCCGCACGCAGATGATCGCGCTCAAGCCGCAAGACCTCGAGAAGCCCCCATATGCATGGCGCCTCATGCGTCTGAAGAAGGACGAGACCCTCATTCGGATCGCGCTTCGCTACATCTTCGAAAACGGCTTCACCGAGGGAAAGATGGACGGGACAGGGCGCGTGGAAACCGACACCGTGGAGATCTCCGAAGTCTACCAACGTATCGCCCAAGCGACACCACCCGGCGAAAACCACCTGGTCGAAAACCTTCTACGTGAGCTGAACCGCAAGGGCATCGTGCGACTTGGGGACAAGGATCGCGAGACCCGAGTGACCCGACTGACGATCCTCCCGGGCATCCGGGTGCTGGTCTCCGATGCTTACATCGAGCGCCTTCAGAGCTGGCTTGAGAGCGATCAACAGACCCCATTCCTGGAGGCGAGCTGAGATGTACGAACTGAAGCGGATTTCGCTGCACAACTGGTATCTCGTCGACGTCCTGGACATCCCGATCCGGGAGCATGCAGCTCTCATCGGCCAAACCGGCGCGGGCAAAAGCTCCGTACTCGATGCCATCCAGACTGTCATTTCAGGAAACAATCGCAATGTCTTGGAGCTCAATGCTGCAGCAGGGGTTCAGCGCGGCCGGAGCGTCCGAGACTACGCCCTAGGGTGCGTGAGCGACGTCAATGAAGGCAAGCCCCGCAGAGAACGCTGTGAGACCACGCTCGTGCTCACGTTCCACGACAAGGGCCTTGGCAAGCACATCGCACTTGGTCTTCTCCTGCGTGTCGAACAGGACCTCTCTGAGCAAACGAAGCGCTTCATTGTCGAGGGCTGCGACTTCCGGATCGAGGACTTCGTGGATGGTGGGGCAGTGGTCTCCCACGACGCGATGGTTGAGCGACTTCGCAAGGCGCATGGCGACAAGGCGATCACGTTCCACCAGAACAGCACCAAGTTCGTGAACGCCTACCTGCAGTTGATGCGGCCCTCGGCACCTCCGGATGCCAAGAGGTTCCTGCGGAGCTTCGCGAACGCGCTGCAAGCCAAAGAGATGTCGGACCCGACTGATTTCGTCCGTCGCTTTGTTCTGGAGCCGCTGCCCCTCGACGTGGCCGGGGTTCGTTCCTCGATCTCGGTCTGGCGGGAGATGTCCTCTGAGGTGGCCCGCATCGAAGGCATGACGAGCGATCTGTCGACCGTCACATCTCGTTTCCAAAAAGGGTTCAGCATCAGCAAGATGGAGGGCGAGCTTAACGGGGCTTCCTTCGCCCTCGATGTCGCTGAAGCCGAGCTGGAAACCCGCAAGCTGCGAGATGAACTGACCTCCAGCCAGGCAGAACTGAAGACAGCGACAGCACGCTCGGAGGAGCTGTCGGCAGAGGTGAATGACCTCGAAGCCGAGCGGGGTGGACTGCGGCAAAAACTCACTGAAGTTGATGGCTCTGCCGAACTCGGGCGACTGGATTCAGAACGCCGGCTTCTCGAGGAGCGCAAGGCGAGCCTGCGCCATCGCATTGAAGCAGGGCTCACCCCATACTCTGAAATTCGCCACCTGAAGTCCGTGGTCCCCCTGGTCCCCAGCATTGCAGAAGCGGCTGACCTGGGAAGTCAACTGAGCAAACTGACGTCTGGGCGCGCAGCGGAGGAGTGGGTGTCCTCTGGCGGTGAGATTGATGAAAAACTACGTCTTCTCAAAGAATTCTCTGGTGATCTTAATGCAATCACTGCGCGCCTAGATGAGACCCGGGACACTGCTCTTGAAGTGCGCTCTCGGCTGCGGGAGTTCGGCGATGAGGAGACATCCGCACGACCAGAGGCCGTCTTGAGCAGGTCCGTGCGCCACTTCCTTGCAGACCTCGAGAACGTCGGCATAGGCGCGCGGTGCCTGCCTGACCTTGTCACGGTCAACGACACATCCTGGGCCTATGCACTTGAGGCAATCCTGGGTGCAAACCGCGAGGCCATCATCGTCGACGAAGCTCAGATCGATGCCGCCTTCGACCTCCTGTACCGGAACCGCAACGCATATGACGGGGTTCGCCTCATCGATCAGCGCCGGCTGAGGAACGTGCGGACACGAGTGGCCGAGCACTCAATCGCAGACGTGGTGACCTCGGATGATCCGGTGATCCGACAGTTCCTGGAATTCAATGTCGGCCGCTACAGCCGCGCCGAGACCGAAGGGGAGCTGCGATCACTCTCAAGTGGGATCATGCGGAACGGGAAGACTGGGTCCGGCGCCACGCTCCGGGTTTTCCGTGATCGCCGGCCGATCCTCGGCAAGACTGCCCAGAGCGCTGCCCGTGGAGAACTTGCGCTCGAGATGACGGAGCTGCGGGAGCAAGACGAGACCCTGCAGAAATCGATCCGCGACCTTGAGGCGGCCCAGCAGCGCGTGCGTGCACTTTCCATCGTTGATCCCGACGTGCTCTCGAAGGCTATCACCGACCTGAAAGAGGTCCTCTCTGCTCTACGGTCGCTCGCCCAGCGCCGCCAGGCGATGTCGGCCCCGGATACCGGCAATATCGACGCCAGACTCTCTGAAATTGAAACCCAGCTGGAAGTCCTTGGCACGGAGACTCTGAATTTTGAGAAGAGGCGCCGGACGCTGGACATCCACTGCGGTATCCTGAGCGGCAAGCTCGAGGAGCGCCAGGACGGGCTTCTATCGCTACGGCAGCGTATGGCTGGTCTCGCGGAGGAGGCCCTAACAGCCATTCCCGAAGGCGTCGCCAAACTCATCGGGGAGGGCGATTACGATGTGCCGGTCTCTCAGCAGGAGATAGACGACATCGCTGGCTACACGGTGTCCGATGCGACATCCAAGATCGCCGTTCTACGGGAACGCATTGATGACGTGCGCAAAGAGATTACCAAGGACGGGTCAGCAAGTGCCCTCATCACCCGCGGCAACAATGGCCTGATGTCCTACGCTCAGAAGTGGATGGTCGAGGACGCACCACTTGGGGAGCACTGCTCCGATGCAGAGCGCTTCATCTGGGCCCATTCGCATCTCGACCGCCTGAGTAACCACGAACTCCTGCAGTACCGCGAGCGGCTCGAGCGGGCGCGCGAGGAAATGGAGACCAGCCTCACCGAAGGCCTTATCGGGCGCATTGGCGAGCAGTTTGCGCTTATGGAGGAGCAGCTCGACAGCCTTAACCGGAGGCTCTCGAAGTACTCGTTCGTTGGCCAGACATACCAGTTTCGAAGCACGGTCTCGGCGCAGTTCCTGCCAATCTACCGGCTGGTGACCGCCGAGGTCCCCGCGAGCCAATCCGTGCTCGATGTCGCCGACGACGAAAGCCTTCAGGCGCTCGATGCTCTTCTCGAGGGTGAGAGCGACGACGTGAAGCGATACGAGGACTACCGGAACTACTTCAACTTCGAGCTCTTCATAGAGCACCCGGATCCCGAGGACGCCTCGCGGATCGTCAGCACACCGTTTTCGTCCGTACTGGGCAAGCTCTCCGGCGGCCAGCGTCAGGCGCCGTACTACGTGGCGATCGCAGCCTCACTGGTGTCCGCATACTACCCGAAGGCAACGCCCGGCGACTACGAAGGCATGGGTCTCATGGTCTTCGACGAGGCGTTCAACAAGCTCGACATCCCAAACACGCAGCGGCTCATGGACCTCTTCCGATCGCTCGGCCTGCAGGTCATCGTGGCCGCTCCGGAGGAGAAGCGCAGTTCGCTCATTGAATGCGTCGACAGCGTGATCTCGGTCGGCCGAAATCCCGGCTCGTCTGATGTCTTCATCGACTCCGTGTCGATCGGCGCCAAGGCCAAGGAGCGGATGTTCGCAGAGAACCCCGTTCATCTGAGCGCTGATGCCTTCGAGGGCGTGGGAACGCCTGGGGAGTGACGCTTTTTAACTGAGACCGGCAGGACGCCAATGGGCGCCCTATAGTGTCGCATTCCTGCGGTCATCGGTTTGCGTTCCGTTGCGAGCCATGGTAGCGAAAACTTCGATGATGAAAGTAAAATGCATATCAAGGACAATCGCAATGTCTTAAAAATGCTGAAGCTCATAACACGAGCCAAAACTTTCACGCGAAGATACATTACCAATCGAAGGAGAACCTCATGCGTTCGTCGAAGCTTTTCTCGACCGCACTGGCCGCCACGCTCGCGATGCCGATGGCGGCATCGGCCCAGGAAGACGGGGCCGGGCAATGCGGTGAGGTGTCGATCGCCCAGATGGGATGGGCGGCAGCCGAGGTCACCACCAACATCGCCAAGTTCCTTCTCGAGCAGGGCTATGGCTGCGACGTGAGCCTCGTGCAGTCGGACACCATCCCGGCGATCACCTCGGTGGCCGAAAACGGCGAGCCGGACGTGGTTACCAACCTGTGGCTGAACTCGGCCGGCGAGGCCTACACCAAGCTCGAGGAAGGCGGTAGCATCAAGCGGCTGACCTCGGTGCTCGAGCCGGGCGGCGTCGAGGGCTGGTGGATCCCCACGTCCCTGGCCGAGGAACACCCGGAACTGACCACCATCGAGGGTATCCTCGAAAACCCTGCCCTTGTGGGCGGGCGTTTCAACAACTGCCCCGACGGCTGGGGCTGCCGCGTGGTCTCGGACAACCTGTCGCGCGCCTTCGACTTGGAAGGCAACGGCATCGAGGTGTTCAACCACGGATCGGGTGAGACCCTGGCGACCTCAATGGGCGCCGCGGTCACTGGAGGTGAGCCCTGGTTCGGCTACTACTGGGGGCCGACCGTGCCGCTCGGCAAGTACGATATGACGCGCGTCAAGCTCGGCGACTACGACGAGGAGAAGTTCGCGCCGTTGCAGAACGCAGATACGCCAGATCCGCAAGTCTCGGACTTCCCGGCCGCGCCGATCCTCACCGCGGTCACCGCGGACTTCGCCGAAGAGAACCCGGCGGTTACCGAGTTCTTCAGCAATATGACCTTCAGCACTGACCAGATGTCCGGCCTGCTGGCGTGGAAGGACGAGAACAATGCCTCGAACGAAGAGGTAGCCGTGCACTTCCTCAGCAACTCCGGCGACACTTGGGCCGGCTGGGTGAACGACGCCGCGCGCGAGAAGCTCTCGGCCCTGCTGAAGTAAGACATGTACCGCGCCTCGGGTATCCCTGGGGTGGCGCTCTTCGACGGGGCCGGACCACCGGCCCCGTCTCCGTTTTCACAAGAAGGGCGGGCCGTTCCGGTTCGACAGACACATGGCAACTTATGACGGCTTTTTCGACACTTTGGGGCTGAGAGACTGGTGCGACGGCGGGAACTCGGAAGGACCGATGTCGATGACTGACCTCATGTACAAGGCCCAAGGTGGCGACAAGGCCGGCGAGACCTCGCTACGCGATTTACCGTTTCCCTCGCTCGACGCGCTGCATGACGCATGCGCCGCAATCCCCCAGTCTCGCGATCTGACCAAGGGGCTGGAGACCGGCTTTCTGGGAATCCGCGACGCGCTGCGCATCGTGGTCGACCCTCTGACCCAACCGCTTAGCTGGGCGCTGGAGAGCATGCTGCAGCTGATGACCGGCACGCCTTGGTGGATCATGGTGCCGCTGCTGATGCTGATCACTTGGGCGGTGAGCCGGTCGTGGAAGATCGTCGGCTTCGTAGCGATGGTCATCGCCGGGCTGGCCTTCGTCGATCACTACGAAGTGGCGATGCAGACGCTGGCGATCATCTTCGTCTGCGCCTTCATCTGCGTGCTCATCGGGGTGCCGATCGGCATCGCCATGTCACGCAGCGACCGGCTACAGAACATCGTCACGCCGATCCTCGACATGCTGCAGACCTTGCCGCCCTTCGTCTACCTGATCCCGCTGATCTTCCTGTTCTCGGTGACCGAGCCGAAGCTCTACGGCATCGCGGTGATCCTTTATGCGATCGTACCGGTGGTGCGGTTGACCAACCTCGGCATCCGGCTGGTGGATCCGGATGTAATCGAGGCCGCGGACGCCTTTGGCATGACAAAGCGCCAGAAGCTCCTCGGAGTGCAGATCCCGCTCGCGCTGCCCAACATCATGGCCGGGGTGAACCAGACGATCATGATGTCTCTTGCCATGGTGGTGATCGCCTCGATGGTCTCGGCCCCCGGGCTCGGCATCCTCGTGCTGCGCGGCATCCGCAACCTAGAGCTGGGCACCGGCCTCGTCGCCGGTCTCGGCATCGTAGTGCTGGCCATCGCGCTCGACCGGGTGACCAAGGCTTCGCTCGCTCGCATCGATGCCAGCCAGGCGCAACGCTGAGGAGATGACGATGACAGATAAGACCGTGAAAGTCTCGATCCGCAATCTCTACAAGGTCTTCGGCGAGGACCCGCAAGCGGCGCTCGCCGAGGTAAAGGGCGGCACATCAAAGACCGAGCTGCTAGACCGCACGAACCACGTGCTTGGCCTGAACGATATCAACGTCGACATGAACGAGGGCGAGATCACCGTCATCATGGGCCTTTCAGGCTCGGGCAAGTCAACGCTGATCCGTCACCTCAACCGGCTGATCGAGCCGACTTCCGGCGAGATTCTGGTGAACGGCGAGGACATCCTTTCTTGGAAGGACACTCAGCTGCGACAGCTGCGCCGGGAAACGATGTCGATGGTGTTCCAGAAGTTCGCCCTGCTGCCACATCGCACCGTGCTCGACAACGCTGCCATGCCCCTGGCAACGCGCGGAGTGTCGCAAGAGGCCCGCGAAGACGAGGCGCGCAAATGGCTTGGTCGGGTCGGCTTGACGGGCCAGGATGAACAGTATCCGCATCAGCTGTCCGGCGGGATGCAGCAGCGAGTGGGGATTGCGCGAGCGCTGGCGTCGAACTCGGACATCATGCTGATGGACGAGGCCTTCTCGGCGCTCGATCCGCTGATCCGCACCGACATGCAGGACCTGCTTCTGGAGCTGCAGGCAGAACTGCACAAAACCATCATCTTCATCACCCACGATCTCGACGAGGCATTGAAGCTCGCCGATCACCTGGTGATCCTCAAGGATGGCGCGGTGGTACAGCAGGGTGAGCCGCAGGCGATCCTGCTTAATCCGACGGATCCCTATATCGAGGAGTTCGTCGCCGACATCAATCGCGCTCGCGTGCTGCGGGTGCGATCGATCATGACCCAGAAAGTCCCGGCAGGCGAGATCGCAGGCCACGTGGCACCCAGCGACAACCTCGAGAGTGTGATTGCCCGCGCGGGTGGCGAAATAGACCAGACTTTCCGCGTCGTGCACGACGGCGAGACCAGAGGCTACGTGGGGATGCCGGACATCATGCGCGCGCTGGTGCCCCGGCGGGCGAGCGAGGCTGCGGCGGCGTAAAACTCGGCGTCGCCCGGGCTCAGGCGCGAAGCCTCGCTGTCGTAGGTCCCGAGGGGCACAGTAAATAGGGTTGGGCGACGCGTGCTCTGCCGCCCAACCAGGCTGCGACCGCGATGGCCTTGGCGTTACCGAACTCGCGCAAGTCGAACACACCGTGTTTACGCCCGTATCCGGAGTCCCTGACGGCGCCGAAGGGCATCTCCGGTGTCGCGAGGTTGAAGTGGTTGATGAAGACCATGTCGGTGTCGAATTGCTTTAGGGCAGGAACCGTTGGATAGTCGACATCCTTCGAGAAGATGCCGCCGCCAAGGCCGAAGCGGCTTTCGTTGGCGACAACGCTGCCACCATGCGCACTGCCGGTCATCGTGACCCGAGGGTACCCTCGGCTGCAGGAGTTTATGCGGCGTGTCGAAATCAATGAGTGGAGACTTCTCCCACTCGGCCGACGACTGCGACGACATTCCTCAACCAAGCACTATCGCCCCCTAAGAGCCTCCGGCGAGCGCGATAGGGGATTTAGAGCGCACCTCCAATCACATTCCCGTTTCGGAACCTAAGGCTCCCCCCGTTCATTCCTCTCCACAAGAAGGATGGCACGCGACGTGTCGTTCAGGCAGCGATGGCTAAGAACCTGTTAAGCTCGCCTCTGTACCCGTCACTGGCCGACAAGCTTCGGCCGATGACACAAAGGAGACCCGCCATGAATGCACTCACCACGCGCCGCGCCGCCCTGAAGCTTGGCCTCGCCTCCGCTGCTGGTATCGCAGCGCCGGCACTCCTTCATGCACAAGTAGCCGCGCCGGCTCCGACTGTAATGCAACCCCAACTCGTTCGTTTGACGACCCCACTACCGGCAAGCGAGATCCATGTCTTTCCAGACGCGTTCCGGCTTTTCTGGTCTCTGCCGGACGGGCAAGCGTGGGTATACGCGATCCGCGTCGGCCGCGAAGGCTTGTACGAGTCCGGCGAGTACCACGTTGGCGCCAAGAAGGAGTGGCCCTCCTGGACACCGACCCCGGGCATGATCAAACGGGAGCCTGAGAAATACAAGAAGTACGCTGATGGCGGCATGCCCGGCGGCCCAGGCAATCCACTGGGAGCACGCGCTCTCTACCTGTTCACTCCTGAGCGCGGTGACACGTTCCTAAGAATTCACGGTACCAATGATCCCGCAACCATTGGCCGGGCAGTATCTAACGGCTGCGCCGGGCTCATCAATGACCAGATAATCACTCTCTACGATCAGGTTCCCCTGAATGCACGCGTTGTGCTGCATCCCAAGCAGTTGGTCTAAACGGCGCCGCTTCGAGGCGTTGCCCGGGATAGGCGCGAATACTTCCTTGTGCACCTGTCCCGGAAGCGAGCTATGCGGTGCATCCGAACTGCGAGGGAACTCGCAATGCGCAGGCGTTCAGCGCGCATGCTGCGGAGCCAACTTAGCGACCGGCCTTCAAGAGCCGAGCAATCTGGCAAGCTCCAACGTCGAATAAGCCACCGCCACGGCGCCTGCGGCAAACAGGACTTCTGCGCGGTCCTGGCGAGGGTCGCCCGGGGTAACAAATCCGATCGCCGTGACCCCGGCAGAGCGGGCAGCCTCGATGCCATGCGGGCTATCGTCGATCATCACTGCCTCGTGCGCCGGCACGCCCATCCGGGTAAGGCAATGGAGGATTAGGTCCGGTGCAGGCTTCGCGCGAGCGACCATCTCGGCGGAGTAGACATGCTCTCCGAAGACCGCCCTCAGAGGCAGGCGGCCGAGTGAGTTCTCGAGCCGCGCGATGCGGCTGTTGGAGGCGACGCAGATCGGCCGGTCTAAGCCTGCGATCAGAGCCTCAATGCCCGGCACCGGCTGTAATTCGGCGTGGAAAGTTGGGAAGAGACGAGCCTCCCATCGTGCGATTACCTCTTCCGCTGCGATGATGCCCAACTCGTTCCTACAGGTCTCGAGCATCTCACCCCGCGAACCGCCTGTGAAGCGGACGTGAACTTCTGTCGCGGTGATCACTGATCCAACCTCGTTCAGTGCTTCGGCCAGTAGACGGGATGCGATCATCTCGCTGTCGATCAGCACACCGTCGCAATCGAAGATCACCAGCCCAGTGGGCAGGGAAATCGAGGTATCGGTGGGAGCAAGGCAGGTCACGCAACCACTGCCTTGCGTAGCGCCAACGCCATGTCAGGTCGGTCCGACGTCAGGTGCCCAATGCCCCGGTCCAGCCAAGTTCGAAGGGTGTCTTGATCATTCACCGTCCAGGCGCAGAGCCGCTCGATCGGCCAGAGCCGCTGCACCTCGTCCCAATTTGCGGCAAGGAAATCATGCCGCAGAGCGACGATGTCGACGAGATCGCTCACCGCGTAGATGAACCCTTTGAGCCCGCCGTGGTTTGCGACCCAGTGGGCATCGGCCGAGACAACCCGGCGGATCTCCGGTGCGTGCTGTCGGCAGTCGAAGAGAATGCCGAGATCGAAGGACGTGAGGTGGGTGCGGCTCGCAACGCCGCGCGCCATCAGGGTCTCGGCCACCTTCGCGACGATGCCGGGATAGGGGCGGCCTCGGGCGTCGAGCTTGATTTCCACGTGCAATGCGACTCCCTGCGGGCCCAGCACATCCAGTACTTCATCAAGCGTCGGGATAACGTCGTCGCTTTCCTTCAGCTTCGTGGCTACGCGGGCCTCGGGCGTCAGCGCGCGGACCTCACCGGCGGCCTCGGTGGTGCGCTCGAGCGTGGCGTCGTGGATCACCACAAGCTCGCCCGCGTCGGTCAGGTGCACGTCGAATTCCACGGCGTCCACGCCCAGTTTGCGCACCTCGGCAAAGCCGGTGAGCGAGTTCTCGGCCCAGAGGTTGCGGGCGCCGCGGTGGCCGGTGATGCGGGTCATGGGAGGTCCTTTCAGCGGATGGTCGGGTCGAGTCTGTCGCGCAGCCAGTCGCCGACGAGGCTGATCGAGAGGGTGGTGAGCATGATGACCACGGCGGGGGCGAGCATCACCCAGGGCGCGGTGGTGAGGTATTCGCGGCCGAAGCCGACCATGTTGCCGAGGCTGGTCTCGGGCGGCTGCACGCCGAGGCCGAGGAACGACAGGCCCGACTCCATGAGGATGATCTCGGGGAAGGTCAGGGTCATCGACACGATGAGGGTCGAGGCGACGTTGGGAAGGATGTGCCGCAGGTAGACCCGCGCCGGGGTCGCGCCCAGCTGCACCACGGCGGCGGCATAGCCCTGCGCACCCGCCGAGATCGCAAGGCCCCGGGCGATGCGGGCGTAGCGCTCCCAGCCGTAGAACCCCATGAGGCAGACCAGCAGCCCCATCGACGAGCCGAAGAAGGCCAGCACCGCCAGCGACATGATGAGGAACGGCAGCGCCGCCTGGAAGTCGGCGAGCATGACCACCACGTGCTCGACCCAGCCGCGGAACTGCGCCGCGAGAAAGCCGAGCGCTGTGCCGAAGAGCGCCGAGAGCAGGGTCGCGCCAAAGGCGATGACCAGCGAGACGCGCACCGACTGGATCAGCCGCGAGAGCACGTCGCGCCCCAGCTCGTCGGTGCCCAGCCAGTGCCCCGGCGTGCCCGGCGGCGAGAGCCGGGCCATGAGGTCCATCTGGGTGATGTCATAGGGCCGGAGGAGGTCGGCAAAGGCGGCGCAGAGCAGCACCCCCGCCAGCCACACGAGGCCGAAGGCGACGCTGGCGGGGATCGCGGCGAGCCGTGCCAGCACCGGGTTGCGGGGTTTCGGGGTGTCCATGGCAAGGGTCATGGGACGGGCTCCTCTCAATGCGCCGCCTGCGAGCGCAGGCGCGGGTCGAGCCAGCCGTAGAGCAGGTCGACGATCAGGTTCGAGACCACCATCACCGCGGCGATCATCAGCAGGATGCACTGCACAACGGCGAGGTCGCGGTTGCTGACCGAAACGATCAGCAGCCGCCCGATGCCGGGCCAGCTGAAGATGGTCTCGGTCACCACCGCGCCCGCGACCAGAGAGCCGACCATGAAGCCGACGATGGTAACGATGGGCACGGCGGCGTTGGGCAGGGCGTGGCGCGAGATCACCTGGCGCCAGGTGACCCCCTTGGCCGAGGCGGTGCGGATGTAGGGCTGGCCTAGCACCTCGATCATCGCCGAGCGCGAGAACCGGGCGAGGATGCCGATGCCGCCGATCGAGATGGTGATCGTTGGCAGGATGCCGTGCCACCAGGTTCCGAAGCCGCCCGAGGGCAGCAGCCCCCACATCACCGCAAAGAGCAGCACCAGAACGAGGCCGAGCACGAAGGAGGGGATGGTGAAGCCCGTGACGGCCAGCAGGATTACCCCGCGGTCGATCAGGCTGCCTCGGTGCAGCGCGGCGTAGATGCCCGCCGGGATGCCGATGCCGAGCTGCAGCAGCAGCGCGGGCACGGTCAGTTGCAGCGTCGCGGGCAGGCGTTCCAGCACGAGTTCCAGCGCCGGCGAGCGGTCGCGCATCGAGATCCCGAAATCGCCGGTGAAGATCTGCACGATGTAGGCGGCGTATTGCTGCCAGAGCGGGCGGTCGAGCCCCCAGGCGGTGCGAAAGGCGTCGACGGTCTCCTGCGGCACGTCGGGCCCGAGCAGCACCTGCGCCGGGTCGCCCGACATGCGCAGCACCACGAAGGCGAAGGTCATCACCGCCAGCACCGTGACGAGGGCGCGCAGCAGGCGGATCGAGAAGAAGCGGATCATCGGGCGGTCCTCAGACAGCGGTGGCGGGGCTGGCCCCGGCGGCGAGATGGCAGGCGCTGGCGCGCCCCGGCTCGGTCATGCGCAGCTCCGGCACGGCGCCGCGGCAAAGTGGCTCGGCCTTCGGGCAGCGCGGGTGGAAGGCGCAGCCGGCGGGGCGCGCGGCGGGGTTCGGCGGCTCGCCCTGCAGGATGATCCGGCCCGAGAGCGCCCGTCCGGGCACCGGCACCGACGAGACCAGCGCCTTCGTGTAGGGATGGCGGGGGCTGGCGAAGATTTCCTCCGCGGGGCCCTCCTCGACGATGCAGCCGAGGTACATGACCGCGACCCGGTCGCAGAGGTTGCGCACCACCTTGAGGTCGTGGCTGATGAACACCATGCCGAGCCCTGTCTCCGCCTGCAGGTCGCGCAGCAGGTTCACCACCTGCGCCTGGATCGACACGTCGAGCGCCGAGACTGGCTCGTCGCAAACCAGCAGCTCGGGATTGGTGGCCAGCGCCCGGGCGATGACCACGCGCTGGCGCTGGCCGCCCGACAGCTCATGCGGGTAGCGTTCCGCCTGGTCGGGGCGCAGCCCGACCGCCTGCATCAGCTCGGCGGTGCGGGCCTCGCGCTCGGCTGGGGTGCCGAGCCGGTGGATCTCCAGCGGCTCGCGGATCTGCGCGGCGATGGTCAGGCGGCGGTCGAGCGCGGCGAGCGGGTCTTGGTAGACCATCTGCATCCGGGCGCGGAGCGCGCGCCAGGCGGCGGTGCCGCGGGCGGGCAGGGGTGCGCCGGCAAAGCGCACCTCGCCGCCCTGTGCCGGATCGACCCCCAGCAGCATCCGGCCGAGCGTCGACTTGCCCGAACCGCTCTCGCCGACGATGCCCAGGGTCTGGCCGCGCCGCACGCGCAGGCTGACGCCGTCCACGGCGCGCACCGGGGTGATCTTGCCGAAGAGCCCCTGCCGGGTCTCGTAGACGCGGACGAGGTCGTCCGCCTCGAGGATCTGGGTCATTGGCTCACCCTTTCGCGGGCCGGGGTCGGTGTCGAGACAGGCATTGGCACCGGGTAGGCGCAGGCAAGCTGTCGACCGTCGGTCTGCGGCAGCAGCGCGGGCCGCTCACTCTGGCAGAAAGCTTGCGCGCGGGTGCAGCGCGGCGCGAAGGCGCAGCCCGCGGGCAGGGCGCGCGGGTCGGGCACGGTGCCGTCGATGGGGATGAGCCGGGTGCGCGGCCCGTCCATGCGCGGCAGCGCGTCGAAGAGCCCGCGCGTGTAGGGATGGCGGGGCGCTACGAAGAGCTGGCCCACCGGCCCTTCCTCGACGATGCGGCCCGCGTACATCACGCAGACCCGCTCGCAGACCTGCGCCACCGCGCCGAGGTCGTGGCTGATAAAGACCAGCGCCATGCCGGTCTCGCGCCGGAGCGTGGCCAGAAGATCGAGGATTTGCGCCTGAATCGTGGCGTCGAGCGCCGTGGTCGGTTCGTCGGCGATCAGCAGGTCGGGCTCGCCGGCGAGAGCCATGGCGATCATCAGCCGCTGGCACTGGCCGCCGGAGAATTCGTGCGGGTAGAGGTCGAAACGGGCGCGGGCGTCCGGGATGCCGACCATGTCCATCAGCCGCAGCGCCTCGGCCTTCGCGGGCGCGCCGGTCAGGCCGCGGTGCAGGCGGAGCGCCTCGCAGATCTGCCTTCCGACCCGGATCACCGGGTTGAGCGCGCTCGACGGATCCTGGAAGATCATCGCGATCCGCCCGCCGCGCACCGCCTCGAGTTCGGCGCGGGGCGCGCCCGACAGTGTGCGGTGCTCGAGAACGACCGAGCCGCCGATATGCGCCTTGGCGGGCAGCAGACCCAGCGCCGCGAGCCAGGTGACCGACTTGCCGCAGCCGCTCTCGCCGACGAGGCCGAGCGCCTCGCCGGGGGCGACGTCGAGGTCGATCCCGTGCAGCACCGGCACGCCTTCGAAGGCGACCCGCAGGTCGCGGATTTCGACCAGATTGGCCATGGGAAGGTCCTTTCGTTCGGTCCGTGTCCGGCCCGGGCGCCGGGCGCGGAACGAAAAGCCCCGGCAGACCGCGGGGTCCGCCGGGGAAGGGGTAAGTGCCGGATTACCCGTTCGACACGTTCCAGTTCTCGGCGCGGAAATCCATCGCGAAGGCCGGCGCGGCCTTCCAGTTCAGATCCGAGCGCATGCCGGTGAAGACCGCGTTCTGGTGCAGCACCTGGTAGGCCGGGTCCTCGCGCTCGGCGATCTCAAGCATCCGGGTGATCGCCTGCTTGCGCTTGGTGCGGTCGGTCGAGGTTTCCATGATCGCGGAGAGCTGGTTCATCTCGGCGTTGGACCAGTCCTGTTTCTGCTGGACCTCGCCGTTCGGGCCGAACTGCACCACCATCGGGGTGATCGGATCGTTGATGGTGTTCGAGGCCGACCAGTCGCGCAAGCCCTTGACGCCCGAGGGCTCGTGGATCTGGCCCCAGTTCTCCTTCATCTCGATCTGCACGTTGAGACCGACCTGCTTCCACATCTCGACCATGATCTGCCCGTTCGAGACCTGGTTGGTGTAGTAGTTGTTGAGCAGGCGGTAGGGGATCGCGTCGCCCTTGTAGTTCGCCTGCTTAAGCAGCTCGCGCGCCAGTTCGGGATTGAACTCGGGCGCGGCCCAGCCCTCGACGAACATGTCCGAGGTGCGGAAGCTCTCGAACTGCAGGCCTGCGGGAACCTTGGTCAGCCCGCCCCAGAGCGCTTGCACGATAGCCTCGCGGTCGATCGCGTGGGTCATGGCGCGGCGCACCAGCGGATCGGCAAGGATCTCGTTCTGAGTGTTGAACACCGAGATGCGGTGGTTCCAGATGGTCGAGTTCTGCACCTCGAAGCCCGGCGCATCCATGACGTTTCCGATCTGGTCCGGCGGCAGGTCGCAGGCGAAGTCGTATTCACCAGACAGAAGGCCATTCACCCGGCTCGACACCTCGGGCACCTCGACGAAGGTGATCCGCTCGAGCGGCGGGCGGCCGCCCCAGTAGTCGTCGAAGGCGACGAGGGTGAGCGACACGTCCGGGCGATGCTCCTCGACCCGGTAGGCACCCGTTGTCACCGGCTTGGCGGCCCATTCGGCGTAGGAGGCGGCCTCGTCCCAGGCGCGGCGACTGGCGATCTGGCTGCCATGCGAGTAGAGACGGCCCTCGAGCGTCACGTCCGGCGTCGCGTTGTGGAAGCGCACGGTGTGCTTGTCGACGATCTCGACGCCCTGCAGCGCGGGCCAGAGCCGGCGGCCGATGCCCGGCACGTTGGGCGGCAGGTCCTTGGCGGTCTCGGGCTGGTAGTCCTCGGCGAAGATGGTTTTGCCGCCGGCGGGCTGGGTGTCGCCGAAGACGCGCTCGGGCGAGAAGGAGAAGGCCACGTCCTCGGCGGTCATCTCGTCGCCGTTGTGGAACTTCACCCCCTCGCGCAGCTTCAGTTCGATGGTCTTGTCGTCGAGGCGCTTCCACTCGGTGGCAAGCCCGGGGACGGGGCCCTGGTCGCCCATCCAGTCGCGCAGGATCAGCCCTTCCCAGAGGTTCGGGAAGAACACCCGCTCGCCGACGTTCGACTGCTCGTTCCAGACGTCGAGAGTGTTGTTGTTGGTGATCTTCTGCACCGCGATGGTGATCGAGGGGCGGGCGCCCTGGGCGCGCAGGTAGCCGGGCAGCGAGAGGCTGCCGGCGCCTGCTCCGAGAAGGCCGAGCGCGTGGCGACGGTTGAGTGTGATCATGTCCTGTCTCCTGTCGTCCCGGCGCGTGCCGGGCTCCGTTCCAAGCCGGTGCGGAGCGCGCCTGTCCCCGGCGCCCTCCGCGATGGCCGGACGTAGACAGGGCCAGCGCGACAACGGGGCGACGGTTTTGCGAAGCTGCCGTGACAATTGTTCGGCTCGGTGACAAATGCCCGGCCCGGTCATGCGCCTGTCATCTGCCGGGCCTAGAGCGGCCCTCGGCGGCGCGGCCCCGGACCGGGCGCGCCGCGGGTTCGTTCAACAGGAATGCCAAAATGACCTCACTTCCCCTTCTCGGAGCGGCTATGCCGCTCGACACGCTCGAGACTCTGCGCGACTGGGTGATCGCCGACCAGCGGGACCTCGAGCTTCAGGACTTCACCACCGCCGAGGTGCTCTGCGGTGAGTGGCAGCCGCTCGTGGCCCGGGCGCAGACGCTGCTGCAGGGCTACGAGGGGCGGCTGGGGATCCACGGGCCGTTCTGGGGGCTAAACCTTGCCAGTCCCGATTTCGAGATCCGCGCGCTGGTGAGCCGCCGCATGCTCCAGGGGCTCGAGGTCTGCGAGGCCCTGGGGGCAACCCAGATGGTCATCCACAGTCCCTACACGACGTGGGACTATAACAACCTCGACAACCTGCAGGGCGCGCGCGATGCGGTGGTGGCGCTAGTCCACGAGGTGCTGGCCCCGGCAGTGCGCCGTGCCGAGGAAATCGGCGTGACGATGGTCGTCGAGAACATCGAGGACATCGACACCGACGCCCGCTGCCTGCTGGCGGACAGCTTCGAGAGCCCGGCATTGGCGGTCTCGGTCGATACCGGGCACGCGCATTACGCCCACAGCTCGAACGGCGCGGCCCCGGTCGACTACTACATCCGCCGCGCCGGCGAGCGGCTGCGCCACGTGCACCTGCAGGACGCCGACGGTTACGCCGACCGGCACTGGGGGATTGGGCAGGGCACGATCAATTGGGCCTCTGTCTTCGACGCCGTGGCGCCGCTCGACGGGCGCGCCCGGCTGATCCTTGAGCTGCGCAACAAGACACAGATCCTTCCATCGGCGAAATGGCTGGCCGAGAAGGGGCTCGCGCGCTGAGCTTGTCTTCCGCTCCTCGGAAGTAGATGTCCGGGCAGCCGAGATCGAAGGGACGTCGAAGACCGAGTCAGTGGCAGTCCCAAAACCCCCTTGATCTCCCTCCACCGGGCTCCGGCAATGCTCGTCGTTGCAGCCTGGCATTTAGGGCGTTGAGACAAGTCTCATCTGAAACGAAGAACTCCGGCCCGACTTATCGTCGGACCGGAGCTAAACTCTGGAACGAAGTCCGAGAAGGCGGTGGTCAATCCAACGCGAGATCGTCGAAGCTCCTGGCGCCGGTCAGGATGATGTGGTCAGCCCCATAACGGTCCCATTGGATATCGCGTCAGCCAAGAACTTGGACGCGCCTTCACGATCCAATTCCGATATGCGGATCGTTCCCAGCCCGAGGTTCTCTGAACAGATTTCGCAAAGTGCGAGCAGCATCATCTTCCTCCTGTGCTACCCACTACTTAGTCAAAAACTAATGTCCCGACGATTCCAGACTTTCGGTAGCGCCCCGCTGCCAATGCAGCTTTCAGGTCCTCATAGCCGTACCCCAGCAGCCTGCTGAAGTACTTCGTCACCTGCTTCTCGTCCGTGACCTTACCTACCTTTCGTGAGCCAAGAACGTCCCATTCGAGAGCCGCTTGATCGTTGTGCTCATCGAAGGTGGCCTCTGCGACAATCGCGATGAAATCATTCCCCTGGCGCACCGCCTCCATCGCCTTATCGTTAAGGACGACTAGCCCAACGAGGGACCGGGCGAGCACCACCTTCCCGATCAGACCATCCTCCACTTCGACACCTTCAAGTTCGGCCCAGTTTTCGGTGCAAGCCAAGGCTGCGAAGTAGTGCTCATAGACATGCCTCGCATGTCGAGCGGTACGCGGATCGACATCCAATATAACCTCACGCGGGATTTGAACCATACGGCGTGCCTGATCAGTCTGGAAAACGATTGACACTAATTCGCTTCGGAACTGGGACTCTTCCCGTTCACGCTCTTCCTGCGCCGCAAGGTATCCGTGGAAGGTGGTCGCGACATGACCGACGTCGCTGTATAGCCCGGCGGCGATCGCGGTCGCTAGGTAGTCCCGCTTTGCCAGGAAGCTCTCACAGACATAACTCATGCCGAGCTTCCGATCGACATCACCTATCTCATAGGAGCCCAGCACATCCCACTGTAACTCAATTGGCTCGCCGTTGTCATCTCTTGCGGCTTCAGCGATCACGACGAAAAAAAATTATGGCCAGCATGTAGCGCGATATAGGCATCCTCATCGGTGACGAGCAGCCGGCTCAGAGCTCTCTTCAGCAGCTTGTTGCCATCCCATGGGCCCGCGATCTTCTTGGATTGAAGTCCTTTCGCGTGGCGCGAACAAGCGAGCATGGCCAAATCCGTCTCGCTCTGAGCGCGGCATTCCATTGCCTCGCCGCGATCAATCTCCAAGAGGTAATCACGCGGAACGGGCAGGGCGCCGCCAAGCTCGTCAGCGCCGAGGTAGATATTGATGATGTCCATGGAAGTCCCTTGATACCCTTGTGACAGAAGACGTCGGCTTTCGGGGATGCGCAAGGCGCGATCATTAATTTCTCCGAGCTCGTGGCAGCTTATCGATGCCTCGAGTCTTCCTTCATGACCCAAGGCGACGGAAACGACCTCTGACGAATATCGGCGAGGGCTTTCAGATAGCTCATCCGCTCGCCTGCCAGAATGACCTCTAGAAGCGGCCGATCCTCTCCGGGAGGAGGGCTGCCCAGTGCTCGACGCTGAAAGTCGGCACCATACCCATGCTTATGGGACTTCTCCTGCAAGGTCCGCATGAGTGCATTGATGGCCGTAAAATCGGTTTCCCGCCCGAGGCCCGGCAGAGCACTCTTGCTGTCGCTTGACGCAGCTGCCATTCGAGCGCAGGTATAGAACACCCATTCCCGCGTTGCCTGGTCACCCGCAGACTCTGAAAATGCAACTGCCCGAGCAAGGTCCTTGGCCAACCGCCGGGCAGGGCACAACGCTCTGGCCAGCTGCTCCTCCGCCGACTTTTCAGGGCGGGACAAGTCCATGTCGATCTTGATCTCGAACCCTGGGGCCTTGTCTTGCAGGCGGCGCAGTTCTCCTACCATGCTCCTATTCAGGATATCTCGGAGCCCTGGCCATTCGTCCTCAAGCTTCCTGAAATAGGCTAGGCACTTTTGAAGCGCTTCTTTCACTCTTGTATCGATCTGCCGCTGGAGAACCTGCGCCTTGTCACACGAGGCGGCTATCATTAGCCCGCCCAAGTCCAGGACCTCGCCTTCATCGGACACCGGACGAAGGCCCATCCTCTCCATCATACTGACATCTGTCCGTCGCCCATAGGGGGGGTGACCGTGGTTGAGTTCCCAGAGGAGGCCATCAAAATAGCTCGCCGGCGGTCGCACACCCTGAGCACCCGCGTTGACCAGGTAGTCTTCGACCGCGGCCAAATCGTCCAAATGTCTGCCCCCATGGTAAAGCTTGGCGCCATATGCGTGCAGCGCCTCGGACAGCGCGAGAATGCTCGAGCGTGCCTCCTTGAAAGCTTCCCACTTTGCCCTGATGGCATTCGTCAGTGTCAGTGCCTGCGCTCCGGACGACTTGCCCGACGACGCCGCAGCAACGTTTTCAAGGAGCGCAGCACAGGCATCCTCCACGAAGTCACGTTCCCTAAAGCCGCGCCCGGTGAAATCTTTCTCCACTGAGAAGTAGGCTTTCTTCACCCAACCAAGAGCCTTCAGGTCTCGAGCGGCGGCCGACGCAATTCTCAGAAAGTCGCGCTCCTGAAATTCTGCATGGACGTCCCACGGGGCGAAGACCGACATCACTCGGGCACGCCAGAACTCAGGCGGAACCGTAAAAATCGCGTCCTGTGCTGACACGACAAGGATGACATCCTGAAATTCGATCGCCCGCCACAGGGCGAGGTCACGAATGGCTTGGTCAGCTTCCTTTCCCTCTGGCACGCGGGCCGGGATCACGAGCGATTGCGTTCTCGCGATATCCCGCTGCTCCCGCTCCATGATCGCGTGGGACTGACGCCTCTTGCGATCCTCCTCTTCCTTCTTGAGACGCTCGTCCGCTTCTTTCTGAAGTGTGTCCCGACGAAGATGTGTCACCCACTTTCGAGGAGCATCGCGCAGCACGGCTGCTGCCAGTGCCTCTTCGTCGATATCGCGGTCAATCTTGGAGAGGTCGATCTCCATCACCGTATGCTTCTGCAGCGCAAGCTTCCTCTTCCTGCGCCCATAGACGGGGTTGGTGACGTGGATCTCGATCATGAGGCGGTGCTCTTCGCCATAGCGATCAGTGACGATCCCAATCAGGTCCGGCCGCTGTGTCCCTGCATAGCGCTCGACCAGAACCTCATCGAAAGACATCGTAGTTGCTGGGTTCAGCTGCTTCTTTCCCCCCACATCGATGATCTCTATTGCCGGGATGAGCAGGTGCCCGCGCTGGGCGATGATGTCCTTCGCCAGACGATGCACAGCGGTCTCGCCTGCAAATACACAGTCGCCACCCTTCCAATGGGCAAAGCTGTGTCGACGTTTCTCACCCTGCCGCGCGACGACCTCATGCAGGCAGTCAGGACACACAAGGCCGGTCTTCCCGTTGGGGGCGTCATCGATGTGGATCAGGCGGCCATCCCGATTTCCGGGCTCTTGGGCAAAGACCGTCCGCGGCCCGTCCCCCGTAGCCGCCAGCACGCAGCGCAGACTGTTCGTAGGGTCTGGTTTCTTTTCCGCTTCCACGTTCGAACCCGTCTAGGCAAACCACCACGAGAACAATAGGCGAACTTACTTTTCAGGGAAACCGGCTTCTTCGAGCAGCAATGGAGCAGGCCCCAACATCCACAACGCTATTTGATGTCGCGAATAAGGTCGGAGGCGGGCTTCAGTGAAGGCTGAGCAGAAGCTTGATGTCATGCGGACCAAGGCCGGAGAGCAGTTCACGCTGCTCAGGGTGGAGCGCGGTGCCGCGGTCGATGCGTGCCTTCAACAACTGAGCGATTTCGCTGGTGGACTGGTAATAGAGGTCTGGATTGTCGCGCGCCATCTCCTGCAAGAGGCTCTCGAGCAGCTTCTTACGTTTCTCGGAGTCCAGATCTTTGCGCTTTTCTTGAAGCATGGTGCGTCCCTTTCCGTACGATCATACCTGCTTTAGGTAGCTCTGCGTGGCCCCGTGCCAAGCATCCAGCATTCACCCCGCGGTCGCCGGACGGCTGCAAACTTGCGCCATGAAGATGTGCCAGGCACAGCATGATCAGATTCAGCGGTTCTCCTTGTTTCGGCTTGCGTTTATCGGCTCGTGATCTCATCAATGCGTTCATGATCCAGATCGATGACATCGCAGGCGGTATAGTTCGCCACGCCGGAGATGCCGCGATGCGAAAGAATGTCGACTGGGACACGGTTCGCGCAGGTATCTTGGCACTTGCCGATCATCCCGGCGGCCATACAGCATTGAAGATGGCCCTCCAGCGCATTAACGACCCGGATGTTCCGGAGGTGTTGGCGAACTGGCTTAAGCGAGCGGCCGTGGAGCAGTTGAGAGCCGAGCGCAAGACTAGACGGCCGGCCGAGACCGGCCTAGGGCCACTTCAGACCACGCTCATGGGGCTTTCAGGCGCCGCGGCGATAGCAGGGCTCGCCGGAACAATCGCCATGCCGGTCGCAGCATTCGTCTTTGTGACGCTGGCTGTTGGTGCGGGAACAACCTGGTTTGGACGCATGAAGCTCCTAAACCGAGCCGATCAATACGAGGATCGAGCAAAGACACTTAACAGCCTAGCAAAACTTTGCCATGATGATTGAAGAGCAGAGGGTCGTATTTTCCGTACGATCACCCCATATAGTGGAGACAAGGAGGCCATGATGACCCTGTTCGAGATCCTTCTCTCCGCTTCTGCGGTCTGCCTTTCCGGTGGTGCGATCACCTACACCCTTCATGTGGTTCGCAAAACCGCCGAGTTCGAGCGCCCCGACGACGCTCAAGTTCGTCACATGATTGACACAGCGCCACGGGGCAAATTCGACAACGCGCTGGCACGCTGAACTTATCCTCTCTGCACTCAGTCTGAACGGCAAGCGAAGTTCCGCCCGTCTGGCTTCCCGGGTATGGCCTACATCAGCATCCCCGGGACCGTACTTGCCTTAAGGCGCTCGACAGCTTCCATTGCCTCATCAACCGCCATCTCGGACTCGTAGATCGAGCTGCCCTGGGCCACGACCTCATCTTCCGCATCCATCACCTGGTACCGATAGACTTCACCACAAAGGTAGGTGTTCATCAGCATGATCTCGTCGGTCATCCGGTCGACAGACGCGCGGTAGAGCTCTTCGCTCATGGATGGACGATTGAAGTAGCCCAGGACCTCGGAATGGGTGGCCGCGATATAGCCAACCTGCGCGCCTTGCCGGTCGGCAAAGAATGGAGATCGGTGAATCTGAAAATATCCCGAGGTCTCGTCACCGGTGTAGATCGCATAGAGGGGCAGGGCGATGGCATCCTTGTCCGTGCCATATCTGCACACCATTGACCCAAGGCTTGTGCGATCTGCCACGTCGTCAGACGTGAGGCGACCAAAGCGCTTGTCCGGCGGAATGCGGATATGGCCAAGGTTCCTGAAGCCAGACTCCCGCGGTGAGCGTGCGTTGGGATCCGGCTCGACAAGGATACGGAAGCCGTCAGCTTCGGTCGCATAGGAATTCAGGAAGTTTGTCATGTTGTCACCTCTTTGGCTCGGAGGTGACCACCAGGTCGCAAGGGACGATCAGGTCACGCAGCTAACCTGATCGAGCTCTGGCGTCGTGTACTTTTCGATGAGGTGAACGTCACCGTTCTCAAGGTGGTCAACAAGGGTCGCAGCCGACCTGAGAATGCCTAGCGAGCTGCTCTCAGACCTGAAGCCGTCGTCAGACATGATCGCTTCCATCTTCCCGGTCTCCTTGTTCACGAGAGACCAGCACATTTTCAGGAACATGCCCGTAGCCTCCATTCCTGGATAATCCTTCGTCGAGGGAATGATGCGTCCCAGGTAGTGCGTGTCTGACAGATCATAACAATCCTCCAGACTACTATCCCGAACAACCAAGTAGGTACTGTCATCGAACTGTTCGACCCCGAGCATCTCCATATCACGTTCGGTGAGTGCGAGATTGGCGCCATTGATCACGTCGACGATGAAGTTCCGAGACTTATCGCTGATGGGGTCATCTTCTCGGAAGAAGACTTCCGCACGCGTACGCCCAGCTACCTTGGGCTCCTCGACGCCGGCAGCCGAGACCGTTGCGATTTGACGTAGGTTCTCGTGATGGACATACCATTGCCGCTCATCACTGAGGTGCGCAGGCAGGCGTTCTACCGAGAAGCCATCCTTGGAAAGCTCATCGACATTCGCGAATGCAATCTCCATGAGTGCGCCGTTTGCAATCCGGAAGCCTTCGGCCTTCAGGTCGCGGTTGACGTATCGGCCCTTCTTGTCTGCAATCCTCCAGGTCTTCTCCTCGAGGGCGCGCGCCAGATGGGCACCGCCACCGGGCAGGACATTGTGCACCGTGATCTCGCCGCGGGGCCGCTTGCCGGCCACCCATGCGATACTGCCGGTCTCCATCCGCCCATCCGGGCCTGGCTCGACGACCACGTAACGCACTGGTGAGTCCAGTCGGAAGATCGGCGTCTGATCTGACCCAAGGTTCTTCAACTGGCTGGGTAGCAGCTTGCCATCCCGGACAAGATTAATCGGGAAGTAGTCAGTGGTATCGGCTGCCGACCTGAAGGGCAGGGCACCCGTCTCGGCGCGGAGCTGATCGATATCTCGAAGCGTCGCCACTGAGAACACCTCCGGGTGTTTTCGCTGCACTTCCGCTGACACATTACTCAGATCATGCACAACAGAGCCATCTCGGAAAGTCCCATAGCTGTAGTCGACGAGCTTCTCCATTTTGGCAGATGATCGGAGCTCAGCAATCGCAACGCCTCCAGTAGAGGTCTCCAAGAAGACTGCATTTCCATCCTGGCCTGCATTGATCACTTTCAGACCGTTCTCGAGCGGCGTTGCGTGCTCAAGGAAGTCCCCGATGAAGTCGGCCACCTGGTCGTGGGCCATCAGGAAGCCAACAGGAGCGATAGGGTCTCGATGCTGCATGGTAAGGGCCGTCATCTCACCCGACACGTCGAAGCCCCGCAGTGACTTGAAGGCCTTCTGAGAAATGCCGTCCGAGCTCCCGATCGCTTTGAGTGAAGTGGGCTCCCGCTCGACCATCGTAACCCTCCGGCGCCATGCTCCACGCCCAAGTGGGCTCTGCGCACTGCAGGTGGCGGCCGCAGCCCGGATTTGCGGCGCGCCAGACAGGATATGATGCCCAGAAGCCCCGATCCGTTCGAGCGCCAGGTCTTTCACAAGAACGATCCCATCCTCAGTGACAGAGAACTCCACATTCTCGTCGCCATCTTCATAGACGAAAGTGTCCATGAAGTTCCTGAATTCGCCCTCAGGAGACATAAAGAGCTCGCCAAACCTGTCGATCTTCAAATCGCTTCTTTCAGATTTTACAGCCTCACGCCCCTTGCTGAGGAGGCTTGCTTCCAGACACACAAGCTTGCCCGGCGTTGTGACCTCCTTCAGAGCCTCCACCACAGCGGCCACTTTGTCGTAAACTACGCCTCCCTCGGTTTTGAAGATCTGCGCTTCGATCAGGCTCACCGCCTCTGCGCCGGTCAATTTGTTCTTCCACAGCGTGCCCACGGTGTTCCTCGCTAGACGACCATTCTCGAGCTCAACCCCGACCACCAGAGAGTACGTTTCAACAACATCGCTATCTCTCGCCCAATGCACGGCCTCACTCGCCTTGTTGGACACGAACACCTCGTATTGGCCAACCTGAGACAGCTTCCGGTAGTCAGCCACAAACTGGCCACGAGTGGAAACGGCCACACCGCCAGCCGTCGCTCGCGAATACTCGACGTCCTTGGCCTCAGCCAACTCCTGCAGCTCCATCGCATACTGAGGCATGAGGCGATTGCCCGGACCCTTCGCCTCTACGATGCGAGAACTCTTCAGGTCGATCTGCGCCACCATCTTGATGTCGCGCTGGGCATCGAAGTCATCATCGGACGTCTCATTGACCAGGCACCAGACCTCGCTCCGCCCATTCTTGACCGATGTCGCGTAGCTGCGGCCGCCAATACAGTTCTTCAGGACCACCCCGACAGTTTTTAGACCGCGCGGTACCACCTGGCGCCAAACCAGCCCATCCTCGGTCTTGATCTGCACCGGCTCCTCGTCCTCTCGGCCGGTCGCAAAGATCGCGTTCCGGCTGCGGCCGGCATGCTGGATATTGTGCCGCGACATCGTTTCGAAGAATTCGTCCGCCAGTAGGCGCCCACCATGTCGTATTGCGACAGAGAATTCAGAATTTTCGCGGCGCTCTCCTTACGGGCAGGGGACTGGTTGGCCTCCTCATCGAGCAGGGCTTCGAACAGGTCCTTGACGTGCGTGAGCTGGTCGAGACTTCCGTGGCCCAGCGCGAACATGAAGACAGGCTCATCCTTGGCCATCTTTGCCATCGCCCATTGAGGGAAATTCCGAGCGCCGGGGGAGGTCGGGTGGACCTCGATCACGTCCGAGACGCGAGATTTCAGGAAGGCGGCGCCCCTCTTTTTGAGCCAGCGTGCGATCCGGGCGTCCTTGGACACTCCCCTGAAAATGCGCGCGAGCTCCTGATCAATGCGATCTTCGTTGACGATGTCGTACATGAACTTCTCCTGTTTGGAGTTCAGGTACACCACAACTGGAAAACAAAAAGTTTCAGCCCGCGGAAAATCAGAACAAATCTACCGGCCCTTCACATGCCGAGACCTCTGATCTATTCTATAACGGACCCAATACGAAAGAAGTGCCTCCATGTCCCTCCATGTAAGCTGGAACCAACCCGCCCCGATCGACATCCCCTGGAAGAAATTTCAGAGTGGAGAACTACTCTGGCCGGTTGAGGAAGGCGACGAATGGGGGTTCAGCTACTTGAACATGCGCCTTCCAAATGGGGGCATGTATCGGTGCAACGTGGAAGGAATCCCGGATCACGAAGACGCGGAAGTGATGGTAAATGCGGTACGGGAGCATTTCGAACTCTGCATTCGACGCTGCATGGTATCGCGTCCGATCGAGGAATTTCTTGCTGAAGTTTTGCCCGATCTCAGCAGCGTTATGGGCGAGCCTGGAGCTCAATCGGTAGTCGACGAACTCGCCACCGAGTTTTCAGGAGACCCCAGCTTTGCGGTCCGAGCAATCCCCTTCACCATGACCCGGGCGGGGAACATGATGAGCATGGGAGGCAAGGACTATCCTTGGCCATTCCGATACATTGTCTCGCGGTGCGAAGCCGGATGGCAATGCAAGGATGCACCTCTCAGAACCTCCCGTCTCGAAGCTCAGGCGGATGCGCAGAAGCACTTTGACGCGCGGATTGAGCGTCTTACCAACGGACCTCTCGAGCACCGGGTACGAGCCGAGATGTTCGCCGCCGCCCCGTTCGGGGCTGAAGCGGTCCTCGCAGCCGTCCGGCCACGATATACTGGGGAGGAACCGGAGGCATCCGACGTGTCCTACCCGGCGGCGTCCATATGATCGGGTGCCTCTCAAATTTCAGGATCGCCGCGAGCTAACTTTCGTGTGCTCTCAATGGCAACGGCCTCAGGCAGGCCTGGACAGTGCTAGGCCACCGGCCTAATCGTGACGGCCCCAAGACCTCTGGTCACTAAACTAGCGGTGATGAGTAGTATACCTCCAGAGACATATAACTTCCTAGGTATACTACTCTAGAACCACGCACATGACGATCGGTTCAGCTAGGCTGACATGATGTTCCATCCCCTCTGATTATTGGGGATTAATCGGCGGCTAACCTTCATGTGCTTCTTATGGTCTGCGGCCACGTCTTCGCGCGGGGCCGACTACCATCGCAGGAGTAAACATGAACACCATTATCAAGACCGCAGCCATCCTGGCCCTTCTGGGAACCAGCGCCTGCACCGACGCCATCGATTTCGGCACCAAGGACCGGAACTTCCCGGACAACGACAGCTGGGATTCCAAGGCGGCTCGCCAAATCGATGACACCCTGGCCAAAGCCGCCGAGCGTTCGGCCAATGCCAATGAGACGCTCGCGCAGATCGAGCGGACTCGCACCGCACCCACTGAGCCGGCCATGGATGGCGAGGAAATGAACAAGCTTCCGCCCGAGCTGCGCCGGCCGACGACGATCGAGTGGACCGGGCCGGGCGTCGACCTCGTGGGCGAACTGGCACGCAACATCGGCTACAAATATGCCGTGGTGGGGCAGGAGCCTGTCGTCGACATCATGGTCTCGGTCTCTTCGGTTGATGAGCCCGCCATCAAGGTCTTCGAGGACATCGGCTACCAGGTGGCACAGTACGCAGAGGTCTTCGTGGACCCGAATGCCAAGCGCATCGAGTTCCGCTACCACAGCAACAGTGTGGCCGAGGCCTCGAGACCTGGCGCGCCGCGCATGAGCGCTCCGTCGTTCAAGGCGCCGCCGAAAGCTCCGACCGCGGTCCGCAACCACAAAGAGAGCCTCGGCAAGTAAGGGGGCCTCATGACTTCGACCAGAATTCTGGGCATCGCTGTCGGGGGTCTTCTCCTGACAGCATGTTCCCAGACCATGCCATTCGACACCGCACCAAAGGTTTCTGCGGCCCACCAGATGGGCCGGGAAAGCTCGGCGCCCATGCCGGGTCCGCGGGCTGGCGTCAACGAAGGCCTTAAGCACCTGGAGAGCATCACCAAGGAGTCCACGAGCTCTCTGGCAGAACTGCAGAAGCTGGAGCCGATCGGAGATGAGCTCGAGGAGGATGCGACTGAGGAAGACAAGCTCCGGCGCCCAGCGCTGAAGGAGACTGCGCAAGCCTTCGGTGCCCGCGGTGGTCTGGCTCACGCCACGAGGCAGACCAACCTGATGTTGCGGGAGCGCGCAGACAAGCTTGACCAGATCTACGACTTCAGGAAGGTCATGATCCGGGGCCCCGATAACTCCGTCGTCCTGCCGCCGGTGATCTCCGAGGCTGAGGATAGCTATGAGATGTCCGACGCTGGGAAAACCATTCGCGTGTCGGACACGGTCTACCAGATCATCTCTCAGGCGCGGTTCTCACCCGTGCCGCCGATGTGGCACACCTACCTCATCCGCGAGTACTCAACGCCCAAGCGGCCTCCGGACGAAATCCTGCCACGGACACCAGGGGAGCGAGATGTCTGGGAGCACTATGTCTCCGAGGGTTGGGATGCCGGCGTGAAGCAGGCAAACGCGATCTTCCAGTCCGACCTCAACCGGCTCGACCGGGACTATGGCGGGATGCTGAAGTTCAAGGAGCTGCTGGCGGAAGGCAAGGTGAGCGCGCCGGTGGTCTCCAAGGCACCGCTGGGCGTGACGGGGTCAGGCTCGGATATGCGGGTCAACGACCGGGCCATCCGCATCACCCGAGATCCGCAGCTGCAGACCGACACCTCGCTCTGGACGCCGACGATCACCAATGGCTCACCCGGCGAGTACGCACGGCCCAATGATCAGGAGACCCGGATCTTCGACTACCCGAACGATGCCCATCGCCAATACTGATTTCGTCTCCCGACCTGCGACGGGCGGCGATCTGAGAGAGGGAGAGCTTCGGCTCTCCCTCTTTTCGTTCTTCGAACCTTGCCAGAAGCAGTCCCTTCGATAAAACGGGCCCGGAGATGAACTAGGGGGCAGTTTTGACAAGTAAGGCAGACTACATCCTCAGATCGCTGGCGAAGACACGCAAGAAGCGCTGGGAGCACTACGCAATATCGAGGATATACCACCGGCTCGACGACAAAACCTTGGCTTTCGTATGCCAGCAGGCCATCCGCCGAAGAGACCAGTCAAAGGTCTACCTGGCCGACCTTTATTTCCCGCAGTTGGGCATGTACCTGGAGATAGACGAAGGTCATCACGCCAGTGACGAAGCACAGATCGCAGATGCGAAACGCCGGCTCGATATTGCTGAAGCTGCCAATCTCGAGGAGGTTCGCATCGTAGCCCACGACATCGCATCGCTTTCAGAGTTTGACAGCCGGATCGATGCCTTTGTGCGACAGGTCCAGGAACGCAAGCAAAGAGCGATGGACGAAGGCATTTTTCAACCCTGGGACTACGAAAACGAGCTGAGCCCGGACTTCCACATCAGAAATGGCTACGTCGAAGTGGGACCCAACGCACTCTTCCGACGACATCAAGATGCGCTCGCTTGCTTCGGCTATAGCAAGGGACTCTACCGGCAGGCGGTTTGGAAACTGCCCCAATCGGTAGTGGCTGCAATTGGAGAGGAAGGGCTCTGGACCGTTTGGTTTCCGAAGCTCTGGGAGACAGCCAACTGGATCAACAGCCTCTCCGACGATGGACAGACCATCACAGAACAGAGCAGATCACCGGAGGCCACCTATGACCAGGACTGGGGCAAGAGAATTGTGATGGCGCAGTCTCGCGACGTTCTTGGTCGGACGCTATACCGCTTTGTCGGTGTCTTTGAAGCAATCCCTGGGTACACAAATAGTCAACTTAACAAGTTCCAGCGAGTAGCAACGCGCGTGCGGACCTTCCCAAGAGGTCCTCAGTCTTCTGACACAGTGTAGACTTCTCTTAGGCCAGCCCCTTCACAAGGCCCTCCAGATCGCTATGTCTGGAGGAGCCGGCGTACGCCGCGGTGGGAGGGACCTGAAATTCACGCTCAGACCAAGAGACGCCGCAGAGCGTCGCTCTCACTTCCCATCATCCGGTCGTCGAAACGCCAGCACAGCGCAGGTTGTCTGACGGTCGGAAATCTCCTGTCGGACCTTGGTGAAGCGTCCTTCGGATGGGCGATTGTCGTCTTGTCGATCGTGAACCTGCTGCCTCTGCCGCCTGGGTTCACCCTGATCACGGCGCTGCCGCTACTCGTCACCACTGCCCAGATGGCGCTGGGCTACCCACACGTGCGACTGCCACGTCGCCTCTCGACTCTGAAAATTGACCACAAAAAACTTCGCAGCACGGTTCTCCGGCTTCGACCGATCACCCGGCGCCTCGAGAACATTCTCCGCAAGCGGCATACAGGCATCTTCCAGACGCGAAACGAGCGCATCCTCGGCATCGCTCTGTTCGTGATCTCCTTCGCACTCTTCCTACCGCTGCCGCTCAGCGGATGGTTTCCGGCGATCTCTCTGTTTGTGTTCGGCGTGGGCCTGGTTGAACAGGACGGGCTGGTTGCTGCGGCGGGACTTGCGTTCGGCGGCTTCTCCGTTGCTTTGACCGGCCTCATGCTCTCCGTGGTCGGGGCAGGGGCCGAGGCCATGATCAACTGACGTTCTATAACGTATTCTGATCGCTGATCGCTCTAGTATTGGCCGCCATCAAAACCACGACGAAAAGGCGTTGTCTTCAGTCAGGGTAACTCCTGGTGACCGCCAGCTGGGTGAACATCCTGCCTGCAACGCAGAACGAATAGCTCAGGGACTAAGAAAAAAATGTTGCCTCATCCGCCACACATCAGTGGCATTTTTGGCCCTAGTGGCTAGAGAGTTTGCGGTCTCGATACGCCATGTTTAGCCGTGATACCGAGGCGTATTGCCTCCTTAAGTAGATGAAGAGGACCTAATGAGTTTCCGACTTTTGGCTATCGGCGCAGTATCGGCAATTACCCTCGCAGGATGCGATACCTACACAGCCCAGCAGTACCAAAGCAGCCCGCAGAACGTTATTGCTCTCCAGCAGATCGCCGCTCAAGGCAACCGGGCTTCGGTGGGCACTGTTAGCCTCGCTGCAGGAATCGAACCCCGCCCCACCTGTCGCCTTGCTGGCCCCCTCGACCTTGGAGGCGGAGACAATGTCGCGGCAACCATCAAGCAGGCGATCCAGGCTGAGTTCCTGGAAGCTGGCATTTTTAGCGTGAACGCAGTTCCGGTGAACTTCACGATCACCCGGTTGGTTCCGAACTCGATGGAAGGTTCCTGGGAGATCGGCATCCGTGCAAGCTCGCAACGCAACGCAGGCTACGAGGTGGTTTCGACCACACCCTTTAGCACGAGCTTCACAGCGATGGCGGCGTGCAACAACACAGCGACCGCTTTCAATCGTGCGCTGAGCATGTCCATCAACGAAGTCGTGACTGACCCCCGTTTCCGCTCTCTCCTGTAAGCGTATCCAGAGGTCTATAAAAATTGCCGTTTGAGGGAGGCGGTGCGATCTAGCTCTTCGTTTTGAAGTTGCCAGCATCGCCTCTCAGTGTAGGGGCCGCACGACGATCCGGTAGCCAACTTTACCACCGGTTCAGCCGTGGAAATCGGGTTAAGCAACGCGGTGTCAGCTGCCTGAGAGGCACGGCACCACTGCTAGCCCCAGCATGCCTTCATGTAGCTGGTCTGGTGTCGTGGCATTAGTGGCTGGATGTGCATCTCGGGCGTCTCGATGCCGTGAATCTGGCAGAATTGCTCGATAAGCGGAGCAAGGTCCGGCTGGTCGAACCAGAGGGCCCGAATGTGCTGGGGGCCAATACGGCCGCGGAAGAGGATCTCTGCTTGGGGATCAGTCGTCATGCAGGGCTGGAGCTTGCAATCGCCTCTGAACGAACTTCCGCGGTAATGCGGCCAAACGGCGACGTCGTCGAACATAATCCGAAACTCGTCCGGCGCACTTGCCGGCCCGTTGCCAGCGATAGATTGCCGGCTGAGCTGACTACTAGATTTGAAGTGGCACTCAGCGCCCATGAGAACCTCCGGCTCGATGGCAAGGACGACCCAACTCGCTCTCGGCCGCCGGCGATCGATTTTTTCGAACAGCGGCCAGTTAAAGCAGGTCACCGAGAGCGAGACCGCCTCGAGGTGCTCAGATGACGGCTGGGGTTCTGTGTAGACCGCGCTGATGCCATGCTCGGCGTGCAGGGCGCGCGGGACCAGTCCGTGTGTGAGGATGCTTGAAAGGTTCTTGACGCGTGTGAAGTGGACGAGCTCCTGAACACCTTGTTCCAGGACAACATCCCACAGTCCGTTTTCGCTGTTCATGCCCGACCTCGAAATTCTTTGGTTTTATCCGGCAAGGCTGACAGCTGGGCGGGGGGCTGGCAAGACAGATTTGAGGGCGCCGCAAAATCCGTTGCGGTGTTGCAACCAAGTTGAAATGTCCTCGGCTGCGCAAAGCAGAAATGTCTCACCGAGGGTGGAGAAGCATGGCCGGGC